>DASPXY010000378.1:0-3989 GCA_035637055.1 Gemmataceae bacterium
CTCAATGTCGATCAGGAGCGTAAACGGGTGGCGCTGGGCCTCAAGCAGATGAAGAGCGATCCGTGGGAGGGCGACATCCCCGGTCGTTATCATCCGGGCGACGTCAAGACGGGCAAGGTGACCAAGCTCACCAACTTCGGCGTCTTCGTCGAGTTGGAGCCGGGTCTGGAGGGCCTCTTGCACATCTCCGAACTCGCCGATCACAAGGTTGAATCCCCTGAGGAAGTCGTCAAGGTCGGCGACGCGATCGAGGTCAAGATCCTGCGCGTCGATGCGGCGGATCGCAAGATCGGCCTGAGTCGCAAGCGCCTGCATGGCGGTCCTCCGACAGAAGAAGAAATTGCTGCGGAAGCCCCAGCGGCAGCGACGGCCAAGCCGCGCGAGCGCGAACTTCGCGGCGGCACCGGCAGCGGTACCGGCCAGCTGATCAACATGCCGGAACCGCCCGCGAAGTAAAACGTGGGTGGTGGATAGTGGATGGTGGATGGTGAAAAGCAGAACCGCTCCTGTCTTCACCATCCACCATCCCCCATCCACCATTCACTGTTTAAGGATTGCTCGGGGAGCAACGGCCCCCACCCTCTCGCACGGGCCAAGTTCCCGCGGCCTGCATCCAGACGTCTGGCAGGTCGGGACGATACCCATTTCAGGAAGATTGGGCGAACTAAGCGTTAGCACAACTGCCGCACCGACGCTTCTGGAAGTCTCCCCGGAACTCGTTGCGGCGCGTGGCAGGATGCTGCACCGTGGCCGAGGCGACACGCCTCCTCTCAACGTGGAGGCGGGGCGGGTGCCAGAGACGTGCCGATCTGCGGCAGGTCTCCGGCTGGGTTAGGCGTTCTTGGATTTGTTCGTGGTCCTGCGGACGGATACCGCTGCAGGCGCCGCGACCTTTTCGCGTTGGGACATCCTCATGACACGACCACGCCGGCCTCGCGGTCCCTCGGTCCAGTCGCCGCTGGAAACCTATCTGCGCGAGATCAACGAGACGCCGCTGCTGTCTGCCAACGAAGAGAAGGAACTCGCCTACAAGATCGAGGAAGGCGATAGCGAGGCCCGCGACCGCATGGTGCGAGCCAACCTGCGCCTCGTCGTCAACATCGCCCGCGGCTACACGGGCAAGGGACTCGGATTACAGGATCTGATCGAGGAGGGCAACCTGGGGCTGCTGCGCGCTGTGGAGGGCTTCGACCCGTCGATGAACACGCGTTTCAGCACCTACGCGAGTTACTGGATCAAGCAGTCGATCAAGCGCGCCCTGGTGAACACGGCCAAGACGATCCGCATTCCGGCGTACATGGTCGAACTGCTCGCCAAGTGGCGCCGCGCCACCGCCAAGTTGCAGGACGAACTGGGCCGGCCGCCGACGCACGAGGAGGTCGCCAAGAGCCTGAACCTGCCGAAGAAGAAGCTGGCCATCATCAAAAAGGCGATCCGCGTCTATAACTCCACGCCGCAGACCGATCAGCCCGAATCGGGCTGGTCGATCGATGAAATGCTGATGGACGGCCATTCCAAGTCGCCGGACATGGAGATGGTCGAGGCCGACGATCTGCACCACGTCCTGGATCTGCTCGACAAGATGGACAAGCGCGAGGCGACTGTGCTGCGCATGCGCTTCGGCCTCGATGATGAGGAGCCGAAGACGCTCAAGGAAATTGGCGAGTGCCTTGGTCTGACGCGCGAGCGCGTCCGTCAGATCGAGAGCGAGGCGCTGAGCAAACTGAGCGAGAGCATGCAAGCGGAGTAACGAGTACCGAGGACAAAGTACGGAGCACGAAGTACCGAGTACGCAGCTGTCATGAAGGGGAACACCAGGGATCTTTCCTCACCGCAAGGCCTTCCACACTCGGTACTCGGTACTTCGTACTCTGTACTTTGTACTCGACACTCATGACTCTTTTCTTTCTTTCATCTCCTTCAGCTGCTTCAGGCGATAAACACGGATAAGTCGGCACATCCGTTTCGTTCCTCGCTTCGAGGTTGCGCCATGAGCGTGCGCCGCGGCTGGGTGGTGGTGTGGTTCGCCTGTCTGGGCTGTCAGTCGCTGGTCGCGCTGGAACTCGATGGCGAGGGTAACTCGGCCGGACAACAGTTATGGGAGCAGGGCCAGCAGGCGATGCGCGCGGGCCGACCGGAGCGCGCCGTCGGCTACTACGAACAGAGCCTGGCCGCCGACCCCGGCTTCACGCGCAACCACATGAGCCTGGCTGCAGCCTACCTCGAAGCGGGGAACGATGAGGCCGCGTGCGTTCACCTGGCAAAGTACGTCGCCGCCCACCCCGAGCATGTCATCATCCGCTCGCACTACGCGGAGCTACTGCTGCGTCTGCACCGCTGCCGCGACGCGCGCCGCGAGTTCGAGTTATTCGTCGCTGCGGCCCAGGATCAGGCCGACGCGATGGCGCGGCACCTCGTCCACTGCCACACGCGCTTGATGGAGATTGCGGAGCTGGAAGAAGATGATTACGCGGCGCATCTGCACCGCGGCATCGGGCTGTATCGACTGGCTTGCGAGCGCGTTGGGGTGGGCGATCCCGAAGGCGAGTTGCCCGTCGAGGGGCTGCTGTGCAAGGCGGCGATTGAGCTTGCCCAGGCGCGCGACCAGCGCCCGCGGGAGGCGCGGCCGTGCTGGTATCTTTACAAGGTCTGGGCACACCTGGCGCAGAAGCAGGCGGCGCTGTTGTGGCTGCGGCGAGCATGCGAGGCTGCTCCCTTCACCGAACTCACTCCTGCGGAGCAGCGTGGCCTTGTCCTGGCCTGTCGCCGCGAAGAAGACCGCTGCACGAGGTGACGTCCGTGGCACAGGCGAGACATCTGTGCCACGGACCCGCGGCGCTTGTGCCCTGACACAAAGCCTTTTTCCTTGACAGATCCTCAGAGGAGGCTTTAGGGTACACATTGACTCTCCCTCCCTTGCCCCCTGTTCCCTGCTGAAAGGGCGCCTCATGAGCGGCCTTCCCTTGCTGGAACTGCATCCCGAGGTCGCCGCGGGAGTGCGCGCGGGCCGGCCCATTGTGGCTCTGGAATCGACCCTCATCTGCCACGGTCTGCCCTGGCCAGTGAACCTTGAGACCGCCCGGCAGGCTGAGCAGGCCGTGCGTGCCCAGGGAGCGATCCCGGCGACCATCGCGGTCTGGCAAGGCCGGCCGACGGTCGGCCTCGATGCCGCCAAGTTGGAGGCCCTCGCCCGCAGCACCGACGTCCTCAAGGCCAGTCGTCGCGATCTGGCCACCGCCCTTGCCCAGCAGCGCACCGCGGCAACGACAGTGGCGGCGACCATGTTCCTCGCTCACCAGGCGGGTATCCACCTGTTCGCGACCGGCGGTATCGGCGGCGCTCATCGTCCCAATGGTCAGTTGTGGGACATCTCCGCCGACCTGCTCGAACTGTCGCGGACGCCGGTCGCCGTTGTCTGCGCTGGTGCCAAGAGCATTCTCGATATTCCGCGCACCCTGGAGATTCTGGAGACGCAGGGGGTGCCGGTAGTCGGCTATGGCACCGACGAATTCCCCGCGTTCTACATGTGCTCCAGCGGTGAGCCGGTCAGCGCTCGGGTCGATACTCCTGCCCAGGCCGCGGCGCTGCTTGCCGCTCACTGGGGCCTGCAGGGGGCTGGCGTGGTGCTCGCCCAGCCAATGGGGGAGGACCAATCGCTGCCACCCGACGAGTTCGAGACAGCGCTGGAGGAAGTCGAGGGGCGCGCCGCGGCGGCGGGCGTGCGCGGCAAGGACGTGACGCCGTTCCTGCTCGCCCGCCTCGCCGAGGTCACGCGCGGCAAGACGCTCGAAGTGAACCAGGCGCTGGTGCTCGCCAACGCGCGCCTGGCGGGACAGGTGGCCCGCGAGCTGAGCAAGCTGTTCCCCCACGAACGAGCGGGTTGTGGCACGGTCTCCTGACCGTGCCACTTGGCTTGACCGGAGGTCTCCCGCTACTCCCGGAGACCTGCGGTCACAAGCCGTGGCACGGTCAGGAGACCGTGCCACAAC
>DASPXY010000379.1:0-3206 GCA_035637055.1 Gemmataceae bacterium
TGACGATTTCCACTGGGGCGCGCCGGTCGTCAGTTATCGCGTTGCCCTCCTGGGGGCTGGTTAGCTGGGGTTGGTTGTTGACCCTCAGGAGCCCCCACCATGCCCCCGACACCGATTCTCGTTCCCGAGCGACTGCGGCGCCCTCCTGCAACGGGCTGGTCCTGGGTGGACCGCCGCTTCGTGCGCGAGCACGCCGCGCGGCTCTCGCGCGACGCCGTGCTGTTGTACTTTTTCCTTTCGGCCGTGGCCGACAAGCACGGGCTGTCGTTCTACGGCGACGCGACGCTGGCCGCTCTGCTCCGGATGCCTTTGCCGGCCCTGGTCGAGGCCCGGGACGAGTTGCTGGCCCACGACCTGATCGCCCATGAAGCTCGCTTCACTCAGGTGCTCTCCCTGCCCTCGCCCGTGCAGCGGCGACCGGTCCAGCCCGGTGGAGGGCTGATGCAACTGGGCGCGATCTTGCGTCGGGCCATCGTCTCTTCACCTGACCAGGAAAGGGGCGCGTCATGAATGTCGCCTTGTGGGCCGAGATTCGCCGCCTGGCCGAGATCGAGAAACTCTCCGGCTGTGCAATTTCACGCCGGCTCCGCTGCTCACGACGCACGGTGGCCGCGGCACTCAAGCAGGATCGACCACCCGTACGCCAGGCTGCGCGCCGAGCCAGCATCCTGGACCCGTACAAAGCCAAGATCGATGCGCTGCTGATCAAGTCTCCGGACCTGTCGGCGGTGCGCATCCGTGAGGAGATTGCTCGCGGCCCGGAAGGCTACACGGGGAGTGCAATCGCGGTGCGCCGCTATCTCCGGACGGTCCGTCCCGCACGCGGGCGTGTCTATCAGGAAGTCCATTACGAGCCGGCCCAGGCGATGCAGGTCGACTGGGGCGAGTGCGGCCGCGTGCAAATCGGTACCACGACCCGCAAGGTTTCGGTGTTGGTGGCGGTGCTCTGCTACAGCCGGTTGATGTTCATCGAGTTTGCGCTCTCGCAGCGCAAGGCGGAGTTCTACCGCGGGTTGGTGGGCGCCCTCGAGTTCTTCGGCGGCAGCCCTCGAGCCGTGATCTTCGACAACCTGAAGTCCGCCGTGCTCAACGGCTCGGGCCGCACCGCCTGCTTCCATCCCGAGTTCTTGGCCTTGTGCGGCCACTATTGCTTGCAGCCGATCCCCTGCGAACGCCGCGACCCGGAATCGAAGGGAATCGTCGAGGCAGGCGTCCGCTACGTCAAGCACAATGCCCTGGCCGGACGTGCTGAGGAACTGGTCCACTTCGAGGACTACCTGGCGTTCGCACCTCGCTGGCGTGATCAGGTGGCTAACCTGCGGGTTCATGAGACGACCCGCCAGCGGCCGGTGGATCGCTTCGGGCACGAGCGCTCGCTACTCCGCAAGCTGCCGACCATTCCCTTCGACACCGACGAAGTCGTGCCAGCCGTCGTCAGTCCCCACGCGCGGATCGAGTTCGACGGCAACCTTTATTCGACACCTCCGACCCTGGTGCGCCGACCAGTTGCGATTCGCGCCAGCCGTGACGAACTCCGCGTGCTCCATGAAGGCCAAGTGGTTGCCCAGCATGCCCGCTGCTACCAGCGCGGGCAGTTGATCGTCTTGCCGGATCATCAGCTGGCGGCGCTGGCGCTGCGGCGGCGATCGCAAAGTTCCGCGCTGGAACATGAGTTCGATGCCCTGGGCCCCGAAGCACGCCAGTTCCACCTCCACCTGAGAAGTCAGCCAGTGAAGACCGGCGTCCATCTGCGTCGGCTGTTGGGGCTGGCCCGACTCTACGGGCCGGCTGAGGTGCTTGCCGCCATCTCCCGGGCCCTGGAACTGGCAACCTACGCCGCCGCCTATGTCGAGAACCTTCTGTTGGCCCAGCGCCGACGGCGACAACTGCCCACGCCCACGCTGCCCACGCCCCAGCGCCGCGAACTGATCGACGAGATCGAGCTGGAGCCCACCGACCCCGCCATTTACGACCGTTTTTGCATCAACACCGAGGGAGACTCTCATGGCTCGACGTGACGACAATCTCCAGGCACGGCTGGAACGGGATCTGGCCGAATTGAAGCTGCCCGAGATCGCCCGGGCTTACCGCGAAGTGCTCGATGAGGCGGCCCGCAAAGGCAGCTCCATGCTGGAGGTGCTGGCCACGCTGATCGGCCTGGAGCAGGCGGCCCGCGAGCAACGAGCCCTTCAGCGGCGACTCCGCGAAGCGCGACTTCCCAAGCCGAAAACCCTGGCCGAGTATGATTTCAACTTCCCCAAGCGAATCCCCAAGGCGGCGATCCTGCGGCTCTTCGACTGCGACTTCATCCAGCGACACGGTTGCGCCGTGCTGATCGGACCGACGGGAACGGGAAAGTCCCATCTGCTCACTGCGTTGGGCTACACGGCGGCTGAGCGTGGTTATTCGGTTCGCCACACACGCGTCGTGGACATGATCAATCATCTCACCACGGCTCAGATCAACGGTCTTCTGGGCAAGGCGCTGAAGACCTATACCCGTCCCAGTCTTCTCCTCCTCGATGAGTTGGGCTATCTGCCGATCGACAAGCGCGGGGCCGATCTGTTGTTCCAGGTGGTCGCGGCCCGTTACGAAACCGGATCGATCGTGCTGACCACGAATCGACCCTTCCGGGAATGGGGCGCCCTGTTTGACGTGGACAACACCCTGGCCACGGCCTTGATCGACCGGCTGATGCATCATGGGGAGGCGATCCTCATTCAAGGACCCAGCTATCGCATGAGAGACAAGGACTCCGACTCGCCCAGCGCGTGACAACACGCGGTGTGTCAACGTCCGGATCGGGTGTTCCCCGCGAAGTGAGCTGTCTCCGGCGTGAGCGGCAGGGATGTCCAGCCCACCCTTGAACCAGCCCGGCCGTCGCGCTGGGCTATTCAAGCGGCCGGTTCATGCCCAGGTGAGCCCGCGTTGGCCCCAGGTCCTGGTCCAGGTTCGCGAGCAGCCCCGCGTCAGGGGCTTCGTCTCGGCGACCTGGCCATCCTGTCGTGGCCCGCAGCAGCCCACGGGGACTGATTTGGCGGTGGTCCCGTCCGCCACGCCCGGCTCGCCGAACTCGAACGCCTGGCCGCCCCGTCCGCGCCACCTCTCGTCACGCCACATCCTGTGTCCAACCGACCTCCGCGCTTTTCAGAGCGTGCCGAGCAACGCCGATCCCTGCGCCTATCTCCTCGAACCTCGCTCAATCG
>DASPXY010000380.1:0-4469 GCA_035637055.1 Gemmataceae bacterium
GTGCAAGTCCGCCCTCACCGAGGCCGGCGGCGACATGGAGAAGGCGATTGATATCCTGCGCTCGCGGTTCAAAAACGTTGCCGTGAAGAAGGGCGAACGCGAAACTGCCGAGGGCCGCATCGCTGCCTACATCACCCCGGACCAGACGACCGGCGCCCTGGTCGAGGTGCGCTGCGAGAGCCCGTCGGTGATCAAGGTCGATGCCTTCATCGCCCTGAGCAACGGCATCGCCAAGCAGGTCGCCGTCTCCGCTCCCGCCAACGTCGAGGCGCTGCTGGCTCAGCCGTTCGTCGATGAGCCGGGCCGGACCGTCAACGACCGGATCACGGACACCATCGGCCTGATCCGCGAGAACATGAAGCCGGCGCGCTTCGTTCGGCTGAGCGGTGGCCAGATCGGGAGCTATGTCCACCACGACGGCAGCGTCGGCGTGCTGCTGCAGGTCGAGGGTGGCAGGGCCGACGCGCAGCTGTTGCGCGATGTGTGCATGCACATCACCGCCAAGAACCCGGTGGTGGCGCTGCGCGAGGACATCAGCAAGGACGTGATCGACAAGGAACGCGAGATCGCCAAGGCGCAGATGGACGCCGACCCCAAGAACGCGCGCAAGCCGGCGAACATCCTCGATCAGATCCTCGAAGGCAAGCTCAAGACCTGGTTCGCCGACAACGTCCTCGTCGAGCAGCCCTTCGTCAAGGATGACTCGAAGACCGTCGGGCAGCTGCTCGCGGCGCAGGGCCTGAAGGTGGTCAAGTTCGTCCGCTTCAAGATCGGCGAAAAAGCCTGATACCTGTGCGGTAAGTTGGGAGCAAGCGCGAACGGGGCCTTGATCTGGTCAAGGCCTCGTTCGTTTTTTGTGGGCCTGTATGTGGGAAAGAGAAAGGAGGCTGGCAGGGAGCCGACGCAGGGAGTAGGTTGATTCCTGAGCGCACCTTCCTCGCGGACACTCAAAACACGTGTTCAGAGAAGAGCACTTGGGTTACGCTGCTGGGAACTGATGGTGGACTGACCGACGCTGCCAAGGAAAGCCCATGAGGGCTTTCTGCGCGGAGCGCCAGAAGGGACCTGATGCAAATTCTCTGCCCAAAGTGCGAAGAGAAAATCCGACTCGATTCGGCGCAGACAGGCGACATCCTTGTCTGCCCGAACTGCAAAGCCAAATTCCGGAGCCGTAAGGCGCCGCCCACCTCTGACCCTGGGGTGAAGCCTGTCAAGCTGCCCCGGCCGATTCGAGCAGACGACGTACCCCGACCGGTCCCGCGACAACCCCGGCCCATCGAAGAGGCCGACGAGGAAGGCCCGCCGGAGGATCCGGGACCGCGGCCACGACCACGGCGGCGTTGGAAGCGCTGGAAGGTGGCCTGGTGTATCACCCTTCTGACTGTGGTGCCCCTCGGGCTGCTCTTCCTGGCCCTCGCCCCCTTCGGGAGGGAGGCCGCCGCCGGAGCAATCGTGCTTGGTTTGTTCGTCTTTCTGGTAGCGCTCATCCGCATGTACATCATCTTCAAGAGGAAGGGCTTGGTCGATGCGAATGAAACTGCGCCCTGGTATCTGCGCGGTGGCCTATTAACGTTGCTGTCGCAAATCTCCTACACTTGGCAATTGCCCAAAACGCTGGGAGTGTGGCTCTTCCTGGAAATCTTTGGCCTGATCGTGATGCTCACAGGCGCCGTCATTGCGGGTGCGGTCAAGCCGCCCTCCTTTTTTGACTCGGGAACCCAGGCGGTGGCCGCCAATCATCCCGTGGCGCAAGCCCCTCGCCCTCGGCCCCAGAAGCCCGATCCCAACCCGAAAGCTGCCCCGGAGCCGGTGAACGTGCCGCACATTACCGGCGACGAGACCATTGACACGCTCCTGGCAGATCTGGCGGACGAAAAAGAACCAGGCAAGCGCGGGCGCGCCGCCGGTCAATTCGCCAAGATGCAGGCCAACGAGCAACATCGCGCCGTGGTGGCCCAGCGGCTCATGGAGGTGGCAACGGCCCCCCTGACGAACGCCGGGGTCCGCGAGTCGCTCCGGGCCTTGGCGGTCTGGGCGACGCCAAATGAGGTGCTGGCCCTGGTGGGTTGCTTCCGCGAAAGCATTCTCCGCCGCGACGCCGGCAAGGCGCTGCGCACCGTGGGGGTGGCAGCGGAAACGGACGTACTTGCCCTCGTCAGCGATAAGGATCGCGGTATCCAGCGGGAAGCCATCGCGATTCTCAAGGACATCGGCACGGAACGCAGCGTGCCGACCCTGCAAGCGGTGGTGGACAGCAGGAACGTGTTCGTCAGTAGGGACGCGGAAAAAGCCATTGCCGCGATCAACACCCGGACCAACAAATAAGGGCCTGAATCGTGACGACGCCTCACGTGGGGCATCGACCACCGCCGCGAATATCGCACCAGTACCGGCCGCCCGGTGATGGTGGTACGTGACGGCTCCATCCTGCGCGGACTGTTTGGCTGATAATAGCGATAATTGCGACCTATGAATAGTCCCATGTCACCCGTGGTCTCTTTCTCGGAGTACACCATGAGAAGACGATCGGTTGGCCAGCTGCTGGGTATGACGGCGTTCCTGCTCCTGATCGTGTCGGCGCTGGCGGAAGCGCAACCGCCAACGTCGAACCTTCCCCCGGCGCCGAAGGGCTTCGATGCCCGCCGCGCCGACATCGAACGGGGCAAACTCGAAACGGTCGAGTACGACTCGAAGACGGTCGGCTCCAAGCGCAAGCTGGTTGTGTACCTGCCGCCGGGCTACTCAAAAGATAACAAATATCCGGTATTCTACCTGCTGCACGGCAAGGGCGGGAACGAAAAGAACTGGTCCACCGCCGGCAAGGCGGACGTCATCCTCGACAACCTCTACGCCGACAAGAAAATCGTGCCGATGCTCGTCGTGATGCCGAACGGCACGGTTCCCAGTCCTGGCAAAACCAAGGATTTCACGAGCGGTTTCGAGAACGAGCTGCTCAAGGACGTCATCCCGACCGTCGAGGCGCGCTACTCCGTGCGGACCGATCGCGAATCCCGTGCGGTGGCTGGGCTGTCGATGGGCGGCGGTCAAGCGCTGCGGATCGGCCTGAAGCACATCGACAAGTTCGCCTGGATTGGCGGCTTCTCGTCGGCCATTTTCGGCAAGGCCAATCTCGGCAGCGATCCGGCCGAGGTGAGCAAGCAAGTCCGCGTGCTGTGGGTTTCCTGCGGCGACACGGACACACTGATGAAGATGAACCAGACCTTCCGTGCGTCCCTGGAGCAGCAGAAGGTGCCGCACATCTGGCACGTCGATTCCGGCGGCCACACTTTCCCGGTTTGGAGGAACGATCTCTACCTCTTCTCGCAACTCCTGTTCCGGGACAAGAAGTGATGTGAACGTCTTGCGACGGAGAGGAGGCGACTCGCCTCCTCCAGAGCGGTTGACGAATCCGGGTGCGGTGGGAAAAACGAGCGGCGGGGTTTATCCCCGCCGTCTGGAAGTGCCGACGGCGGGGATCAACCCCGCCGCTCGTTTTTCAACGGCAAACGAAACCTTGACCCGCTCTAAAATAACTTGCCGGTCGTCAAGTAGCGCAGCAGGCCGTAACTGAGCGCACCCGTCAGGCCGGCGATCACGACGAGGGCCAGCCACTTCAGCCACTCGCTCTGCTTCGCCTTCGGCTTGAGATTGATGAGCGGCGCCGGCTGCGACTGGTGCAACGCCGGCTCTTCCTGCGGCGCGGGCGAGGTTCGCTTGACGCCCGACGGGATTGGGGCTGGCGCAGGGGCAGGCGGGGCCGGATTGCGCGACAAGGCGACCGGCACGACCAGCGGCGCCGGCGACACGACCAGGTCGCGGAACTCGGCATGGTTCCGCAGTGGCTCGAACGGCCCGCTCTTGCTACGGCTCGCCCGCACGTTCTCCGCGTCCCCCAGCAGCCCCTCTTTCAGCGAACGCCGGATGCCGCCCAGGCTCCCCTTCACCATGTGCAGCACCCCCTCCTCATCTTCATATTTCAGATACCAAAACTCCTGAATGGTGCCGACGTCGGCCGGGGTGATCTTGCGCGTGCTGTGGCCCGTCAAATCCTCGACGAACTCGCGGCAGGTCATCGGCCGGTTGTTCGGGTCGGGGCTCATCGCCCGCCGCACCGCCCAGTCGATGCGCTCCGACAGCGCGGGGTTCAGCGTCCGTGGCGGCGTGATTTCGTTGTGGACCTTTTTCATCCAGGCGTCGAGCGGACCGCATGCTTTGAACGGCAACTCACCGGTCAACATCATGTAGAGCGTGGCACCCAGGGAGTAAATGTCGCAGCGAGCGTCGGCGTTCTTGGCGTTGCGGAACTGCTCGGGCGCCATGAAGTGCGGCGTGCCCAGGCCGCGGCCGGTACGCGTCAGGTTCAGGTCGGTTTCCAGTTCCTTCACCAGACCCAGGTCCGTCAACTTGGCCTGGCCGTCGGGGGTGACGAGGATGTTATCCGGCTTGACGTCGCGATGCACCAGCCCTTG
>DASPXY010000381.1:0-3387 GCA_035637055.1 Gemmataceae bacterium
AGCAACGCTTGATGGTGGCTGTCTTGCCCGCATCGAGCGAAAGCAATTTTGGCAGGCATATATGATTATTGCCGAGCATGCGTACGGGAAGCTCTTTGCCGTCCGTGGACTGGAGGATTGGGATCCCCGCGATCAACAGCAAGCGGACCTCCTTGTTACCGTGATTGGTGACCCGCAGTTGGAATTGCACAGGGCTTTCTCCCGCTGGGATCTCCGGAGGGCTCTTCCCAATCCGAGCCGGCATCGGCCAAATCGTGCTGGAGACGATCTGGAACTCAAGGTTGTCTGCCTTCACGGGTTTCGACGTTTGCAGGATCACCGGCAGGTTCGCCTCGGCCTTCCCTTCGACGCTCGGCTCCGGGAGCGACACGCTGGCCATTGGCAGATCGCCGTGCGGCTCGGCGCGAACAGGGTCTTCGCCAGCATATGCCCAGATTACCGCCCCGACTGCAAGCGCTCCCGTCAGGCCTACCGTTGCCAGGCAGAGCATCATTTTGTTCGGCCCCATGATCGGTCCTTCCTATCTCAAATTGGCAGTAGTCCCGGACGCCATTAAGATAGCCGCAGGTGCTTGTGGCACTTGATCTTCTGCTAATCTAGGTAAAGCATCGGCCTCTTGGCAGGATGGGGTTGTTGAAGCTCCATCACCGCCAGCAGGCCGCTCTGCCTCCTATGACCCGCGTCATCCGAAACCTCCAGCCCAACCTCGAGGACTTGTTGCGAGGGGCGTGTGCCTTCGTGTCTGCCGGGAAGGGTATCCAGGTCGGGCTGTCTTGGCCACTTCGCCCTGATCTCGTCTCTCCCCGTTCTCGCCCATTGCCATCGTGGCTGCTCCTCGGGTATCCTTGTGAGGACGGCTGCGGAAAAGCCGGCACGGAACGTCACTCTACCCCTGGAGACCCGCCGATGCGATCCTGCCTGTCTCGCTTCCTCGTGCTGACCCTCGCGTTTCTTCCCGCTGCCCCGCTCCTCAGCGGCGAGAAGGGCCAACCCTCGGGCATCACCGTTGACAAGGACAAACGCACCGTTACCATCGCGTGCAGCATCGCCCCGCGCAAGCTCCCTAACCTGAAACAGATTTACCCGATCGAGGTCATCGCTACCTTCCCGGCTCCGCGCGGCCAGAAGGCTCACGAGACCGTCGTCAACTTCGACGTCAAGCCCAGCGACGTCCACAAGGCGCTGGTCAGTCTGGGCCTGAAGGCTGGCAAGCCGGGACTGGGCGAGATCGACCGTGCGACGGGCCCGGAGGTCAAGATCTACCTGGAGTTCGCCAAGGCGGACGGCGGCACCACCCGGGTGCCCATCGAGGAGACCATGGTGGATCTGAAAACGGGCAAAACCCTGCCGAAGCAGAAATGGCTGTTCACCGGCTCGGCCCTGACGCAGCCCGACCCGGAGAAGGACGACACGGTCTACGGGGCTGACCTGAGCGGCACGCTGATCACCATCTTCCCCGTGACCAACAGCACCGTCTTCCAGACCGCCCTGAGCGGCAAGGACGAATCGAAGTGGAAGCTGGAGACGAACCAGAAATTGCTGCCGAAGATCGGCACTGCGGCGAAGTTGATCATCGAGGCGAAGTAACAACGACCCGCTTGCGGGTTAGCACAGCAGACCGCTAACCCGCAAGGGGACAAATCAGCGAACCACGGGAGCAGCCCATGAATTTGCGGCGCACGCTCGCCCTGCTCGGGGGCGTTGTCCTGCTGGCCGTCACCGTCCGCCCCAGCGCGGCTTACGTCGAGGAGCGCTACACTCTGCCGCGCGTCCTCAACGAATCGACCAATATCGTCGTATTGCAGGTCGAAAAAGTCAACAAAGAGCGCAAGCTCATCTATTACAAGAAGGTGCTCGACCTCAAGGGCAAGCACCCGACCGACGTCATCAAGCACAACGTCGGCGTCGGTGGCTTCAACGAGAAGGAGAAGGTTGCCCCGATCGAGTGGGCCGAACCCGGCAAGATCGCCATCATGTTCCACAACGGCACCGCCAGCGAAACCTGCATCGGCACCTACTGGTATCAGTGCTACGCCGGCGGCGAATGGTGGAACCACAGTCACGGCGAACCCTACCTCGCCCGCACTTACTGCGGCGATATCGAGGGATTGCGCACCGCCATCGAGAAGTTGCTCAAGGGCGAGGACGTCGTCATTCCGGCGACCGTCAGCCGCACCGACCTGCGCATTCAGAAGGTCAAGGCGAGCATGAAGGAACCGCTGGCCTACATCGTCGCCGAGGCGCCCGCCATCGCGAAGACCGCTCTCAAGGGCGTGGCGGGCTTCTCCGACCTGATCGAGCTGCCGCGGCCCGAGGGGGCGCTCGCAGGCGCCATCGCTGCCGACGTGGACGGCGACGGCTACCCCGACCTGCTACTGGTCGGCCGCACCGGCTTGCTGCTCCTGCGCAACACCGGCAAGGGCGGCTTCGAGGATATTACGGATAAATGGGGTCTTTCAAAGGATCCAGGCTGCGAGGCTGCGGCCTTCGCCGACTACAACAGGTCGGGGAAACTATCGCTGCTGACCTCGCGCGGCAAACTGTACACGAATCTCGGCGACAAGTTCCGCGACGATTCGGCGCTGCTGCCGGCGACGCCGAAGCGCGTCAGCAATCCCGGCGAGGCGTTCGCCTGGGCCGACATCAACGGCGACGGCCTGCCGGATATCCTCTGCTCGGTCGGCGTGCAGGGCTTGGCGGCCTTCGCGAATAAGGGCGGCGCCGGCGGCAAGTGGTTCGAGGACGTTTCGGACAAGGTCGGCCTCGGTGCGGACGGCCTCGGGCAAGAGCCGTCGAATTACCTGACCGTCCTCGACCTCGATGGCGACGGTCAACCTGATTTCGTGCTGAACCTGCGCAAGCCGCTCATCGCCCTGAATCGCAAGGGTGTCTTCACGGAAGCCACTGACACCGGGCTGTC
This sequence comes from Gemmataceae bacterium, assembly GCA_035637055.1. Taxonomy (GTDB): domain Bacteria; phylum Planctomycetota; class Planctomycetia; order Gemmatales; family Gemmataceae; genus DASPXY01. The sequence continues at coordinate 2,921 of DASPXY010000381.1, forward strand.
ATTCCCCGCTCTGCCGCGGCCGTCGGTCGCCTCCGCCGACTTCCTGAACAACGGCCGGCCCGGCATTTTCGTCACCACGAGCGAGCGCGCGGGCGCCCTCATGGACTGGCACATGATCGGCACGTTCTCCGCCGAGGAGGACAAGGCCCTCAAAGCCACTGGTGACTTTAGCCCGGAGAGCAAGCCGGAGGTCAAGATCGGCGACGACCGCTGGAACTGGCAACAGCTGGAAGCGCGGCGCAACGGAGTGCTGGAAGTCAACCGCAGCCGGCCGTCGCCGAACGCCGCGTACGCTTTCGCGACCTTCGACTGGCCGAAAGAAGAGAAGATCGTTCTCCATCTCGGCAGCCAAAACGGCGTGACGTGCTGGCTCAACGGCAAGCAGGTCTACGAGTTCAAGGGCAAACGTGCCTTCGTCGCCGATTCGGAGAAGGTGGAAGTGAGCGTCCGCAAGGGCGCCAACACGG
>DASPXY010000382.1:0-5279 GCA_035637055.1 Gemmataceae bacterium
GGCCCGGTAAATCTCTGACGGCGGCAGTTCGTGCGTGTCGCGACCGACGATGAGGCCGAGCCGTCGTCGTGCTTCGTCCCAGTCGCTTGCCTCACAGGCCGCAAGGACGTTCTGAGTGTGGCGAGCCAGGCTGCGCGCCGCGAGCCCGTAATAGACGAGTACGGTGGCCAGGATCAGACGCGCCCACGGAGGACACCATTCCGCCAGTTCCAGAGCGGCCCACACCGAGCCGCCCACCACACCCGTCACGAGCAACAGAAGCATCACGCCGCCGAGGCGTTCCGGCAACAACTTGCGGAGGACGGTTTCGAGTCCCTGAATGAGCCAGCCGAGCCAGCGCACCGGATGCGCCCACGAAGGCGGATCGCCGAGGAGTTGATCGAGCACGAAGCCCGCCGCCAACGGGGCCAGTTCGTCCACGCCCATGCAACTCCTGTGGCAAACTGCCGCAGCACCCTGTTGCAAAAACGGACAGCCGCGCGCCGAGGCCATCTTACGCCGTCAACAGGGTTCCGGCGCTGAAAACGCTAGTCCTTTGCCCTTTGATAGTTATGGATGACGTCGGCGCCGCCTGGCCACCATTGGCCCGGGACTTGCAGTCTGCTGAAAAATGTTGCGCTTTTCCGCGAACCTTTTGGTCTTGTGGTGAGTCGTAGCAATAGGTCGTTGTTGGTTCACAATCCCCCACCAGATTTTTCCGAGTGAAGACGTCAGCAAGCCTCAAAAAAAATGAGGCGTTGGGCGTATACTTTATGTGCAAGGTAACGAGCGTCTGATCTGGTTCCGGGATTTTTTGAGGAACGTAACCGCCACCAAAGTCTTTTTTTCACGAGACTCGTCGCAAGACGGGTCACCCCTGCTTTTCTTTTTTGATCGTCGGAGGTCTCCCATGGCCAAGCTGAATCTGGAATCCCTGGTGCTGCCTGTCGCCGTCGTCGCCAAGCGCGGCGCGGTCGCTCTGGAGCGCATCGGTTCCAACCAGGCCAGTGGACGGACTCCGTCGGTCCCCCTGTCCTTTACACGGCACCTGCCTCCGGGCTATCCGCGGCTCGATATGAGCCCCACGGTGCGCAACGTACCCGCCGACGGTAACGCCGGCGTGGCGCGTAGCGACCCACGGGCCGGTCGGCCCGGAAGCTCTGCTGGTGTCTCCGTCAGTCGTCGCTCCGCGATAACCGCGGGGCAGACCATCCTATCAGGGTGGTCACCGATCACGGGAGGAACTGCCATGGCCACGCGAAAGCGTCATCACCGTCATCTACTGATGACGGCCAAGATGCCAATGCGGGCGTGCTGGTTGCTCTCGGGGTATCCACAAACCGGCGCGTGTTTAACCGCCTCCACCCCGACCAGAGAACTCTGCTGGTCGCGGGGGGAACAAGGCGAAAAACACGTGCTGGCAGAACGGACCTCGACGAGGTTCGGTTCTGGGATGCCCTCGGGTTCGACACGGGGACGGTAGAGCGCGATAAGACCGGAATCCAGTTGCACGGCGCCCAAGGCACAGGAACATCACGTTCTCTGATCGTGTAGCGTTCGATTCCGTCGTCGGGCTTACCAGCAACCATCTGGCTAACCAGCACGAACCGAGTTCATCCGCCGGCCGCAGCGCCGCGCGTCCTCGTCCGTTGGGACATTTCCCCGGATGCTGACCCGCGCGAGCGTCCTCGACAGGGACGTTTTGTTGGCCGACCGGCTGTCGCAGTCGCCGCGAACGGTCGCTGCAGACCACCAACTGCGCCGTGGTCACGCGCGGCCCACCTCGATCCTGGGTGGGCACAGGCCGTCAGCATGCGGTGGAGGCATACTCAGGCAGGGATCGGGACAGTGGGAACAAACTATGACCTGGAACGAGATTTTCGATCTGGTTGAGCGTGCTCGGGGCGGCGATCGGGCGGCCTACGGCGAGCTGGTGACTCGGTTCCAGCCGAGCGTCTACGCCGTGGCTCTGGCCCGTCTGCGTAACCCGGCCGAGGCCCAGGAACTGGCTCAGGAAGTGTTCATCCACGGCATGACCAAGCTGGCCCAGCTGCGCGACGCTCATTGCTTCGCCGGCTGGCTGCGGCAGATCACGGTGCGCATGGCGATCAACCGCCTGACGCGCCGCGCTCCGCTGCAGGGCGCCGAGCAGGAAGTCCTGCAGAACGCGGCGGCCGCTGGCGACACGCCGCTGGAGGAAATGGTTCGCGCCGAGCAGCGCGACGAGCTGCAGCGCGGCCTGGAGCGGCTCAAGCCGATCGACCGCGCGACCCTGGTGGCCTTCTACATCCAGGGCCGCAGTCTGAAGCAGATGAGCCGCGAGTTCGAGACGCCGGTCGGCACGATCAAGCGTCGTCTGCACGTGGCCCGTAACCGTCTGCGTGTGCAGATGGAGAAGGCCCGTGACGCCGGCGCCAAGCGCGCCCGCCGCAAGGTGCGGCGCCGTCGGGAGCTGGCCTGCGTTTGATGATTAACCCCGCCGCTTGCGGGGTCGCGAAACCCCTCCCCCCAACCCCCTCTCCGAAACGGAGAGGGGGAGAAGAAGAGACGCCGTTAGGCTTGCTCCCCCTCTCCGCTGCGGGGAGGGGGTTGGGGGGAGGGGTTTCGCTCGCCCCTCTTCGCGCCTTTCCCTGAACCTCCTGCTCGTTGATCGGTGTTGACCACCTGGGAGTTTTCGCCAATACTCCGCGGCCGTCCGGTCGATCATCCCTGCAAGGAGGCATCTTTCTTATGATGGGGCGTTCATCACGCAATCCGCACCGCCGTGTGTTTCGTCCGTCCATCGACCCCCTCGAAGATCGCACACTCCCCGCGGCAACATTGACCGCCGGCCTGGCGAACGGCGTGCTCACCATCGAGGGGACCAACGGCCCCGACCACATCGCCCTGTGGGGCGTCGTCAACCGCATCATGGTACCCGGCACGACGATCAACACAGCGAGCGGCCCGACGTCGTCGGTCGCGGCGACGGATGTCAAGCGCATCGTCGTCAACGCCCTGGGCGGCGACGACACCATCCTGCTCAACCAGGACATCTACGGTTTCTCTCGCACCACCCAGCCGGCATTCCTCGACGGGGGAGCGGGCAACGATTCCATCGTGGGAGGCTGGGGCGACGACACCCTCTCCGGCAACACCGGCGACGACACACTCAGCGGCGGATCGGGCAACGACCTGATCTACGGCGGCGACGGGAACAATGTGATTTACGGCAACGAGGGCAACGACACCCTGTGCGGCGGCACGGGCGGCAACACGATCTACGGCGGCGCCGGCAACGACATGCTTTTTGGCGACACCGGCAAGAACGTGTTTTACGGCGAGGACGGCAACGACACGCTCGTCGGCGGCCCGGCCAATGATACACTGCTGGGCGGCGCCGGTTTCGACGTGCTGCGCGGCGGCGCAGGCAACGACTATCTCGATGCCGGCTCGCGTGGCGAAAATGTCGATGGTGGCGACGGCTGGGATCTGGACGTCTGGCAGTGGGATACGGGCGGTCCGCAGGTGACCGATGTTGCCCAGCGGAACGCCCCAACTTGCTCCTTCCTGGCGGCGCTCGGCGCCGTGGCCTGGACCGACCCCGCTTCTCTGGACCAGGGCATCACCTACCTGGGGAACAACTCCTACAGCGTGCGACTGTTCCGCGCGAATGCCGTTGGCGGCGGGCAGTGGGTCACCCAGCAGGTGACCTTTGACGGCTCCTGGACTGCCAACGATCCGCAGCCGGTCGGCGAGGGCAAGTTCTGGGTCGTGCTCTACCAGCGCGCCTGGCAGCAGGAACGGGCCGCCGAGGGAAAGCCGGATAGCGCCTGGCCTGATGAAGCCTTCATTGCCCTCACCGGAACCTCGTCCTACGGATATTATGCCTCGGCCAAGGATCTTTTCTATCAGGTCGTCGCGGGCGGCTACCGCATCGTCGCCTCGACGCTGGATAGTTCCGCGATCAGTCCCAAGCTGGTCGCCAACCACGCCTATACCGTGCTGGGCGTCGATGCGAGCGGCAATGTCGTGCTGCGGAACCCGTGGGGCATCGACGGCGGCGCCCAGGCATCGGACGCACCGGGGGATGGCATCATCACGCTGTCCTGGGCGGAGTTCCAGGCGTCGATGTTCGCGTTCTGGGTGAGTTGAAAGGAACCGGGAAGGGTAGTTCGTAGTCCCGCCTTCAGGCGGCTTGACGTCAAGCCGCCTGAAGGCGGGACTACGAACAAGGGCTCCCGTGAACCTGCGCTAGAGCAATTCCTGGATCGGCGTCGGGTCGTCGAGGATGTTCACCGGCCGGCCGCTCGGGTCGAGCAGTTGCAGCCGCGGGTCGATGCCGAGAACGTGATAGATCGTCGCATGGATGTTGCACGGCGTCAGCGGACGTGTCCGCGGGCGCTGGCCCAAACGATCCGTCGAGCCGACAATCTGGCCGCCGCGCACGCCGCCGCCACCCAGCAGGCAGAACATCGACTCGCCCCAGTGATCGCGTCCCGGGGTGCCCATGCTCCGCGGCGCACCACCGTTGCCGCCGTCGTTCATACGCGGCGTCCGGCTGAACTCGCCGCACAGCACCACCAAGGTCGTGTCGAGCAAGCCGCGCTCATCCAGGTCGGTGAACAGCGCCGACACCGCACGATCGACCATCGGCAGATAGCGCTCCATGCCCGCCTGCAGATCCCAGTGATGGTCCCAGCCGCCGAAGTGAACCGTCACGAACGTGCAGCCGGCCTCGACGAGGCGCCGCGCCAGCAGGGTGCTCTGGCCCCAGTTGTGGCGGCCGTACGTGTCGCGCAGCCGTGGATCCTCGCGATTGAGGTTGAAGGCTTCACGGGCCGTCGGGCCGACCACGAACTCGTACGCCTCGCGGTTGAAACGGTCCATCGCCTGGGCCGTCGGCTGATTGTCGAGTTCGCGCCGCATCGTGTCGAAGTGGTGCAACAGGGTCCGCCGATCCTCCAGCCGGGGCAGCGTCAGGCCGTTCGCCAGGTTGAGGTTCTGGACCGTGAAATTCGGAGAATTCGGATCGCCGCCGGACTGGAACGGGTTGCAGTGGGCGCCGAGGAAACTACCGCCGAAGTAGCCGGGATTCAGGCCGATGCTGGCGGCGTGCGGCACGGCGACATACCCAGGCAGCCCGCGCTGGCGCGGCCCGACCTGGCGCGCCACAATCGCGCCGATACCGGGGAATCGTTGTCCGGTGTTGGCTCCGCTGACGCCCATGTCCTTCGTCGTCAGCATGCGGTGGCCGCCGGCGAAGTGGTCGCCGGAATTGACCTGGAGCGAGCGGACCACGGAGAACTTGTCGGTGATCC
>DASPXY010000383.1:0-2389 GCA_035637055.1 Gemmataceae bacterium
CACGTCCGGCGGCAGGATCGGCCGGTGGCGCTCGTCGATCACGTCGCACACGGCTTGCCCCACCAGGTGGCTCGAGATGGCAAAGCAGGTCAGGCCATGCGTCTCGAGCAGCGCCCACTTGTCGCGCAGGTATTGCGTGGATGAGATGGCCTGGTCCACGTCGAAGTGGTCGCCCCAGCACGCCAGCTCGACGCCATCGTAGCCCATGCTCCTGGCGAGGGGAGCGAGCTCCGCCAGGGGCAGATCGGCCCATTGGCCGGTGAAGAGCGTGACGGGGCGCGGCATCGCCCGAGAAAATGCTGCGAGTGAGTCGCGTGCACCAGGGCGCTCGAGGCGCACTCCTTCCCAGCCTCGATCGAGCAGGTGACATTCCCCGCGACCGTGTGACAGGACGACCCATGCCCCGCTCGCCGCATCAGCATCGTCGCCTAGGAAGAGTCACCTATGCCTAAACGTCGCGACTTCCTAAGCGTGCTCGCCCGGTCGGCCCTAGCCGGAACCTGCCTGCCAATCTCGCCGGTCCTGATGCGTTCGTTGTACGCAGGCGCCGAATCAGCGCAGGGTGAAGCCGAAGTGCTCTACAACGGCATCGTGCTCCGCAAGCCCTGGCCGCCGAGTCGGAGCACGCTGCCCCGCGATCCAGTCGATCCGCCCTATCTCGCTCAGCCGCCCAAGGTGATCCCAATGGACTTGGGTCGGCAATTGTTCGTCGACGATTTCCTCATCGCGCAGACGACGCTCAAGCGCACGTACCATCAGGCGAAATACTTCGACCAAAACCCGGTTCTCAAGCCTGATCGTCCGTGGGAAATGACCGAGCAGAACCCGACTGCTATGGTGTTCAGCGACGGCGTCTGGTTCGATCCGCAGGACGAGCTCTTCAAGATGTGGTACGCGGCCGGTTACGTAGCGGGCACAGGCTACGCGACTTCGAAGGATGGCATCCGCTGGGAAAAGCCGGCGCTGGACGTCATTGCCGGCACGAACCTGGTGCAACAGGGCCAGCGCGACTCGGGCACGGTATGGATCGATCACGCGGCGGACGGTCCAGAGGAGCGCTACAAGATGGCGCTTTGGACTGACGGCGCGCTGGACTTGTCCACGTCGCCCGACGGCATCCACTGGGACAGGGGGAAGCGCACTAAAGAAGCAGGCGACCGCACGACGATGTTCTACAATCCGTTCCGCAAGCGGTGGGTGTACAGCTTGCGGGCGGGAATTCAAGGCGACCCGCGCGTCCGGCGGTACTGGGAGTCGGAGGATTTCCCGACCGGGGCGAACTGGAAAGACCTCACCGACGCGCCCCTGTGGACGTCCGCCGACAATCTCGATCCGCAGCGCATGGACCTCAAGGTGCGCCCGCAGCTTTACAACCTCGACTGCGTTGCGTACGAAAGCATCTTGCTCGGGCTCTTCACGATCTGGCGCGGCCAGCCGAGAGACCGGCCCAAGCCGAACGAAATCTGCCTGGGATTCAGCCGCGACGGATTCAATTGGTCGCGACCGGACCGGCGGCCATTCATTCCGGTCTCCGAGAGGCAGGGTGACTGGAACTGGGGAAACGTGCAGTCCGCCGGCGGCGGGTGTCTCATCTTGGGCGACACGCTCTACTTCTACGTCAGCGGCAGGGCGGGGATTCGCGGATCGTCACAGTCAGGGGTCTGCTCGACGGGCCTGGCGACCCTCAGGCGCGATGGCTTTGCCTCGATGGACGCCGCCGACGGCGAGGGAACACTCACGACGCGGCCGGGGCTATTCACCGCCAAGCATCTCTTTGTCAACGTCGATGCGCCTGAGGGCGAACTTCGCGTCGAGGTACTGCACGGCGACGGAAACGTGATCGCCCCGTTCGCCCGCGAGCAGTGCCTACCGGTCCGCGCTGACAGCACGCTGCAGAACGTGCGATGGCGCGGCGCAGCGGACCTGTCACCGGTGGCCGGCAAGCCGGTCTCGTTCTGCTTCGTGCTGCGCCGGGGGCGGCTATTCTCCTTCTGGGTCAGTCCCGATTCGAAGGGCGCGAGCGGCGGTTACGTCGCTGCTGGGGGACCGGCCTACACGGGACCGACTGACACGGTCGGAAGCTCGCCCCATTAGGCGCATGTCGCAATTGCACGGCCTCGGGTACCCGGCGGAGAGCCTCCCCTCGACAACCCCTACGCGATCGCCCGCGGCACGCCGTTCCGGGGTCGCTGCCTGGTTTGACGGGCGCCCAGTGGCGAACCAGACGATGTTGTGGGGTGGAGAAGCGGGCGGTCAGGCCCTGTCCTAGTGCAGCACCCGCACGCGACGCTCACGTTCGAGCTTCGCTGAATCGGCCCCGTCGTGTCCCGCGTTTTTCCTGACCACCCTCGCAAACAATTGCTGCCGGCTTTCGCCGACGGTAGCTTTA
>DASPXY010000384.1:0-5482 GCA_035637055.1 Gemmataceae bacterium
GCATTGCTGGAAGCCGTGCGTGGGCAGACGCCTGAGCGGCAGTTGCGCCTCTTCGCCGTTTCCTGTTGCCGTCGCGTCGGACGGTTCATTAGCGATGACCGCAGCCGGAACGTCCTTGAGGTGGCGGAACGGTTTGCTGAAGGCCGCGTCAGCGCGCAGGAACTGGCCACTGCCCGCGTTGGGGTGTTGTTCGGGGCCGCCTGGCTCGCCGCCGAGCCCGATGCCTGGCAAGCAGCCACCGAGTCTGCCCAGGCCGCGGCGAGGGCAGTCGCTCGGGAAGCAGCCCGAGCCGCTGCTACGGCAGCGGCCCAGCGCAAAGTGCTGGAGGAGGAACGCTGGCGTGCGCGAGACACAGCATGGTTCGAGGCTCTGCATGCCGAGCAGGCCGAGCAGTGCCGGCTGCTCCGCTGTCTGTTCGGACCGGGCGGCAATGCTGCGGTACAGCCGGATCCCGACTGGCTCGCGTGGGGAGATCGAACCGTCTCGCGCCTGGCACAAGCGATCCTGGACGAGGGGGAGTTCAGTCACCTGCCCATCCTCGCCGATGCCTTGGAGGAGGCGGGTTGCTCCGACCAAGAGATCCTGGGGCACCTGCGCGGACCGGGGCCACATGCCCGCGGCTGCTGGGCCATCGATCTCCTGCTGGCCAGGGAGTGACCCCATGACGGAGTGCGAGTGGCTGGCTTGCAAATCGGCGCAGGGGATGCTCAACTTCCTCGCCCTTACGGCGGGACGCCGCAAGCTGTGGCTCTTTGCGGTGGCCTGTTGTCGCCGAGTCTGGCACTTGGTGACTGACGCCGGCTGCCGGCACATGATCGAGAGCGCGGAGAGTTTCGCGGACGGGGCGGTCGGTCGCGAGACGCTTGCCCTTGCCTGGCTCGACATTGCCCCCATGAAGGAGAATACCAGTCGGAGGGTGGCTGAGGCTGCGCGGAATGCTGTCCTCGCTTCCTTCGGAAATGTCCCCCACGCTGCCTGGATCGCCGCGCAGGTGACGCGCGAAATCCTGATGAAGCACAGTCCGCGAGATGCCTGGAAGACGGTCAAGGCTGCCGAACAGCAACGGGAGACCAACCTGCTGCGCGACCTCTTTGGTCCTTTGCCTTTTCGCGCAGTGGCTGTGGAGCCTGGCTGGAAGATGCCGGCTGTGGTCGCTCTCGCGGGGAGTGCCCACGAGGAGCGGCGGTTCGAGGATTTGCCGATCCTGGGCGACGCCTTGGAGGAGGCTGGTTGCACAGACGCCGACATCCTGAACCACTGTCGCCTGCCTGGCGTCCATGTGAGAGGCTGCTGGTTGGTGGACGCCTTGCTCGGCAAAAGGTGAAGCCATGAACGAGACTGAGTGGCTGCGGTGTGACGACCCGCAGAAGATGTTGAAGCACTTGGGCGGCAAGGCGAGTGACCGGCAGTTGCGGCTCTTCGTGGTCGCCTGCTGTCGGCGGCTACTTCCCTCCGTGCCGGCCGCGCGTTGGGAGATGCAGGGAGCAGACGAGTTCGTGGCCGTGCTGGAGCGGCACGCGTACGGACAGATCGCTGCGGCAGAATGGGACGAGACGCTGGGACGCGTGCTGCGGCAGCGGGACGAGATTTACCACGCAACATGCGACCTGCTGCCTGCGGACTTCTGCACCATCCTCTGCGCGATTGGCAATACCCCTACCGAGGGAGCGGCCTGGGCGTCCCTGAACGCGAACATTGCCCTCTCCAACTTCCCACGACGTCCCGAACTCCACGAGGCGGGTGGCACCGCAGAAGCGCGTGCGCAAGCGGCCCTGCTCCGCGAGATCATCGGCAACCCCTTCCGCCCCGTGGCCGTCAAGCCATCGTGGAGAACTCCCGCCGTGGTCGCCGTGGCCAGGGGCATCTACGAAGATCAGCGGTTCCAGGATCTGCCGATCCTGGCTGACGCCGTGGAAGAGGCTGGTTGCACAAACGGCGAGTTGCTGGGGCACCTACGGGGTTCCGTGGCACACCTTCGTGGCTGTTGGGCCGTCGATCATTTCCTGGCGAACGAGTAGGCCATGGACGAGACAACCTGGCTGGCCTGTGCCGACCCGCAACCGATGCTGGCGTTCCTCCGCGGCAAGGCAAGTGCGCGGAAGTTGCGGCTGTTCGCCTGTGCCTGTTGCCGTCGCATCTGGCATTTCCTGAGCGACCCCAGAGCACTAGACGCTCTCCAGATCGCGGAGCTTTTTGCGGAGGATCTTGTCGGCGACGCGGACCGCTCGGCTGCCCGCAAGGCTGCCCAGCAAGCGGCCCAACCCCGCGGGGTCATGCGCATCCCAGACGCCCCCAAATGGGCCAGGCGGGCTGCTTCCACGGTCTACTACGCCACCGCCCGCCACGCGATGGAGGCTGCTTACAATGCACCGCAACTCGCGATTGAGTCGCTTCTGTGGCGAGCCGGCGGTTACGCGGTGTGCGACGTTCAGGCCATCGAGCGCACCGAGCAAGCGCACCAGGCCGGTGCCCTGCGTGACCTCTTCGGCAACCCCTTCCGGCCCGTTGTCCTCGAAGCAGCGTCGCAAACCTCCCTGATCGTTGGCCTGGCCCAAGCCGCCCACCAGGAGCGTTCTCTCCCGGACGGCTGCCTCGACAACGCCCGCCTCGCCATCCTTGCCGACGCTCTCGAAGAGGCGGGCTGCACGAACGCGGACCTGCTGGGGCATCTCCGCGGACCAGGTTCCCACCTGCGCGGTTGCTGGGCCGTCGATCGGATTCTGCATCAGGAGCGGTGAAGGTGAGCCGGCACAGAGCGGGTTCCTGCCGCTGGACAAGAAGGCTGGCAATGCCTACTCTGTCCCATCAGTATCCCGGCCCGTTGCAGGGGGCGCGTTCCGTGAGGAGGAGCAAGATAACCGAAGTCGAATGGTTGAATAGCCCCAACCCCGAGAGCCTGATCGAACACCTACAAACCTCCAGCAAGTCTGCCCTCATCAAGCACTACCCGAACTACCCGCGCAAGTTCCGGCTCGTTGCCTGCGCTTGTGTGCAGCACATCTGGTCAGCCTTGCGCGACGAGCGCAGCCGCCAAGCCGTACAAACGGCGGCACGCTACGCCGATGGCCTGGTCGGCAAGGACCAACTCCGCGAGGCAGCGATCCAGGCGCGGGCCGTGGAGGATGCCCTGTTCGGCACACGGGAAGTGCGGGCAGCGTGGGCGGCACGGGCGGCGCGGCTCACGGCCGAGGTCGATCCGTGGTGGGTGTTACGGGGCACGTGCATTGCTGTGGGCCAGGTCGTCTTCGGCTGGAAGAGGGCACGCGAGAGCGAGGAACGCTGCCGGCAGGCGGATTTGCTCCGCGAAATCCTGGGGAACCCATTCCACCCGGTGGACGTCGACTCGCGCTGGTTGCGCTGGCAGCAGGGGACGGTGCGCAGGCTGGCCGAAACCATCTATGCCGAGGACGCTTTCGACGTGTTTCCCGTTCTCGCGGATGCCCTTGAAGAAGCGGGCTGCGGCAACATCGACATCCTCAACCATTGCCGTGGGCCAGGTCCGCACGGCCGCGGCTGTTGGGTGCTGGATCGGTTGACTGGCCGAGGGTGAGGGCAGAGCATGTCGATGCTGTTCGCACAGATGATGCCGGGCATGGAGTGGCTGCCGCTCATGCTCGTCTGCATCGCCGGGGGGCTGCTCGCCGGAGTCCTGGGGACCCTGGTCGGACTGGCGGTGAGCCACTCCCGCTACGCGTTCTGGGCGGGTAGCGTCGCTTGTGCTACTGGGATTGCTTCACCGCTCTTCTTCCTCCTGGTCGCTGGCCGCCATCTGGCCTCCGACGCCTACTTTGTGTTGGCGACCCCTCTGCTGGCGGGGCTGCCGGCGGTACTCCTGTCTTTTCGTCCTTCCGTCCGCTGGCTCGCAGAAGGAGACGACGGCTCAGGGGAGACGCCGGCTGTGCAACAGCAGCGCAGGAAACCACCGACCTGGCTCGCCAACCGGACCGTGCGCGTCACCTTGGTCCTGACCGCCGCTGCCGTGGTCCTCGTTTGGAGTTGGTTGAACTGGTTACGTCCTCGCCGCGCTTTGGAGCGACTGCTGGCAGGCGATAGCGACGTGGAGATCGTGGCTGTCCGCATCACCGGACAGGGCAAGCAGGTGTCGCTCAGCGATCCGACGGTCGCGCGTTACTTGACAGCGAGGTTCCGCAGCGCGCGGCGGGACGGCTATGTGCCCGAGCACCTGGGGCTGACCTACACCATTCGGGTGACCTTCGCCGCGGGCGGTTCCGTCGAGGCAGGCTGTTCCCTTCCCGCCGACGCCCAAGGGGTGACGATTAGCTTTCCGCTGGACGGGCTGGGTGACCCGCTGCACTACTGGGTCCGGTTCACCGACCCGCTGCCGCCGACCATCGCCGACGCGCTCCGTCACCTGCGTTGAACCGGGAGAGTGGAGCCTGCTATGAACGAGGCCGATTGGCTCGCCTGCCTTGACCCACAGAAGCTGCTGGGCTTCCTGCGCGACCGGGCGAGCGAGCGGAAACTGCGGCTGTTCGCGGTTGCCTGCTGCCGGCACATCTGGCACTTGCTCATTGACGAGCAGAGCCAGCAGGCGGTCACGGTGGCAGAGCGATTTGCAGATGGTTTGGTGGGCGAAGGCGCGCGACTCGCTGCGTGGCGTGCTGCTCAGGTGGTCGTCGATGAGCACCTGAGCGTGGTGGAGTGGGAGACGGAGCGATGGGTGGTCGATGCCGCCCGCGCGGCGGCAGAAGCGGTCTGCGCGGGCGGGGAGGCTGCGTGGGAGGACAACGAGGGTTGGCAGGCTGCCGCCGAGTATGCCGCACTGGCCGCGCGGTGTGGTGGCGAGCAGAGGATCCAGGTCGGTTTGTTACGCTGTCTCTTCGGCAACCCCTTCCAGCCGGGCGCAGTCGAGCACCCCTTGGGTCTGTTCTGGGTGCCGGCCAGGAATCGGCTCTACTCCCCCGCGGAGATGGAATCGCTTCGCCCGCGTGTGGTGGCGGTGCGGTGTCACTGGCTCTCCTGGGCGAACCGAGCCATTGCTCAACTGGCCCAAGGGATCTACGAAGGGGGTCGCTGGGGCGACTTACCCGTGCTGGCCGATGCCCTGGAGGAGGCGGGTTGCACCGAGGAGACCATGCTGAGCCATCTGCGCGGGCCGGAGCCACACGCACGCGGGTGCTGGGTGCTTGATCTGTTGACCGGGCGAGGGTGAGAACAGGGCACGAGGGGCAGCGCGATTGGCGAGGCGACGCGCGTGTTGGGAGAACGAGCATGCCGAAGCGGAAACAACAGTTGTGCCGGATCTGCAAGAAGAACCCCGTGTGGCGGGGCGGCGACGTGAAGGAGCCTGGGCCGTATTGTAAGCGTTGCTACCACAAGCACGTCTGGGTGGACAGGCCATCTGCCCGCAAGAAAGGGCAGGATGGCTAACGCGGTGTCTGCGAGTTTGCTGGGTGAGCGATGCGGGCAGATGTCTGAGCAAACGCCAGCACCTCCATCCACGATGCACCGAAGAGAGGCA
>DASPXY010000385.1:0-10771 GCA_035637055.1 Gemmataceae bacterium
AAGGGCAAACGCTCGACCCGGACGGCACCCATCACGCCCAAGTTGGCCGACATTCTCCGCGATTGGCTCGCCGCCCGGCCCAAGTGCCCTGCTCTGTTCTGCCAGTCGCAGCGCATCACGAGGAGCAAGACAAGGCGGGACGGGCCGACCGCGGTGACCAAGGACGAGGCCCACGACCATTTCAAGCGGACCGTCGAGGGCTCGAAGTGGCAGGCGATGCGCGGCTACCATGTCCTGCGGCACTCGTTCATCTCGGCGCTCGCGAGCGAAGGCGTTGACCAGCGCGTGATCGACGAAGTCGTCGGCCATCAGTCCGAAGAGCAGCGGAAGCGTTATCGCCACCTCTATCCGGGCGTGATGAAGGAAGCGATTCAGCGCGTGTTCGGCTAATGCACGAACGCCAGCCAGGAGCGGTGAGTTTTCCACCGCTCCTGGCGTCGTGCTGCGACCGGCAGCGCCGCGGGAGTCGTGCTCATGGTTCTTTCAACGGCCGATCGGCCAGGATGGTGAGCAACCTGGTGAACCCTCCGTGGTGCGATCAACCCCGGCCGACGAAGGGCATCTTGGTGGCCATGACGGTCAGGAACAGCACATTCGCGTCCAGCGGCAAACTCGCCATGTAGCTGACCGCTCTCGCCAGGTGTTCCACGTCCATCACTGGCTCAGCGGCGATTTGGCCGTTGGCTTGTAGCACCCCTGCCTTCGACTGGCTTGCCATCGCTGTCTCCGCGTTGCCGATCTCGATTTGGCCGCAGGCGCTGTCGTCCTGCCGCCCGTCGAAGCCGGTCGCCTTCGTCAGCCCGGCAGGGTATGCTTGCTGGCAGTGTGGTGCGCGGAGTGTGGCCCGGGCGCGTGGGCCGAGAGCGAGCCGTTATTGACGATGCGTCCGCCCCGCGGCGTCTGGTCCGGGATGCAGCAGGACGCCACTCAGATGCGGTCCCAAGGCGCCCGGTTCTCGCGGCTGCGCAAGCGGTTGGCCGCGGCGTTCTCGACGAACTCCTCGCGCACCGGATCCCAGCGCAAGTTGCGGCGCAACTGGTAGCCGATGTTCGCCAGTTGACACACCTGAGCGGTGCGGGCGCCAACCTCGACGTCGGCCACGGGACGCTGCCGCGAGCGGATGCAGTTGAGCCAGTTCTGCCAATGGTTGTTGCCGACCTCCGGCAAGCGGAAGTCGCGCGCACCGAGCGGCGTCTGCACGATCTCGGCCGGCGTCGAGCGGAGGTAGCCACGGCCAACTTCCAGGACGCGGCCTTCCGTGCCCTCGAAGCGGCAATCCACGTTGCCGCCGTGGATCATTTCGACGCCGTTGGCGTAAACGAACCGCAGGCCGGTGTCGCCGCGCTCGGGCGGCTGGATGTCGGTCGGGGCGCTGGTGTCCAGGTTGAGCGCCCACTGGGCGATGTCGAAGTGATGGGCGCCCATGTCACCCAAGCCCCCGTTAGCGTATTCCCGATACTGGCGGAAGGCGGGGAAGTGCGTGTGGATGTTGAGCGGGCAGAGGTCGTGATGGAACGCCCTTGCCGGCGCGGGGCCGTTCCACATCTCCCAGTCCGTGCCGTCCGGAGTCGCTTCGTTCGGCAAGTTGCAAGGACGCGGCGGCCCACCGACCCCGATCCGAATGGTGCGCACCGGGCCAATGCGTCCCGACCGGACCAACTCGACGGCGCGGCGGAAATGGCCGCTGAACTCGGTGCGTTGCTGGCTGCCGGTCTGGAAGACGATGTTGTGCTCGCGCGCTGCCCGCACCATGGCCCGACCTTCGGCGATGGTCAGCGCGAGGGGCTTCTCGCAGTAGACATCCTTGCGCGCGCGGGCAGCGAGGATCGCGGGGATGGCGTGCCAGTGATCGGGCGTGGCGATGACGACGGCGTCGAGGTCGCGGCGCGCCAACAGTTCACGGAAATCGACGAACGCCGCGCAGCCGGTGTAGGTGCCGGCCTTGCGTTGGGCGGCATACGCGCGATGGACGCGGGCGACGGCATCCTCGCGGCGCTGCCGATGCACCTCGCAGACAGCAATGACCTGCACGTTCGGGTTGCCGAGAAAACTCCCCAGGTGCCCACGCCCCATCATGCCGATGCCGATGAAGCCGAGGTTGATGCGGTTATTGGGCCCCTGGCCTTGCCGCTCCTGGGCGCGGACTTGGGGAGCGAGGAGGAAGGGCGCGGCGCTGGCTGCGGCGGCGCTGGCGAGGAATTGGCGACGCGTTTGCTTGCTCATGGGGAGTCCGCCTTTGGGTCGGTTGGGCTGATCTCACGGGCTGAGGTGGATCCTACTGTCGAGCTTTCGAGGACGCCACCGCAATCGCCCTGTGTGTCGACCGCAAATTGGTAAGCGAGAACGGGCGTCACTTCTTCGTCGCGATCACTTCGACGATCAGGTCGTAGCGCTTCTCGTAGCCGAGCACGATCCCGACAAACCGGACCCGCGCGATGCCGACCTTTTCCGCAATGAGTCGGATGGGGATGACTGTCTTGTCGTCGTGCTTCTTGGTAGGCGGTTGGAGCCGGAACACCGCATCGTCGAACAGCCAGGCACCCGCCTCGGGTTCGGTCGGCGAGGGAGCACCGCCACGCGGGTACGCCATTCCCTGCGCGATCAGGCTGATTGTCTGCCCTTGTTGCAGCGTAACGCGGAACTGAGGTGGTTCCTTGCTTTCGTCTGCCTTGCCCAGGTCGATCCCTTCGACACGGATGGCGAAGCCTGCCGAACTGGCCCAGGCGACGGAGGCGCTGGTAAGTAGGAGCGCCACGGCAATGAAGGTGCGCCTGCGAATCGGTAGGTGCATAGAGTCCCCTCCCCGTCTCGATCAGGTGATGCGTGGTTTCCTGAGCATGTTCGCCGGCCAGTCATCCGCGGTCAAGGAGAATGCCTGCCCCAGGCCCGTGCTACCGTGCTGCTGGTTGGCGCAACAAGACTGTCTCACCCCTGTGTTTCTTCCAGGCTGTCCCGAGCGCGTCGGCCGCCAAGATGGCGTCGAGGACCATGTCTGCTCGCACCGCGAATGGCTCATTGTGGATGGTCTCCCCCGACGTTGTCACACGCGCTGCCACTTGCTGACGCATCTCCTTCGGCAGGTCCGTCAAGCCGATGTCCGCCAGGGTAACAGGCAGGCCGACCCCGGTGGCGAAACGTAGCAGCTCCTCCACCACCGAGCGCGGCTGGCCTTCCAGGACCAGTTGTACCAGCAGCCCGTAGGCAGCCTTCTCCGGGGAAGAAAGCGTGCGTGCCTGGCGCTGCGGTCAAGCGATTGTGAGGACGGCCGCATGGATCTCCTTGAGAGAATCGGCTTCCGCCGGAGGGCAGCCGTTGTTAGAGTACAACCAATCCCCCCACATTCCAGGGCAATCCCCGCACGGGTGTTCCGGATCCGAAGAGACGTTTGCCCTGTCGTCCCGGGTGGCGACCCGCGAACCATCCCATGACGCCGCTCCGCTACCCCTGTACCGGCCACGTTCCCCACGAAGGTTTCGGCGCCTTCCTGGAGCGCGAACTGGGCGGCCCCCGGGTCAACCTCCACCGCTTTGCTGCCGAACTGGGCCGTACGTTCGCTGCCGAACACCTCACCCTCGTCAACTCAGGTTCGTCCGCCAACCTGGCTGCCGCCCTCGCCCTGGCGGAGCGCGTCGGCCGGGGCGCCCATGCCGTTACCGCAGGTTTCACGTTCTCGACCACCCTGGCCGCGTTGCAGTTCGCGGGGTTCACTCTCACGGTCGTCGATACCGAACCCGGCGGCTTCTGCATCGACGTCGCCGCGGTCCGCCGCGCCCTTCGCCCGGACACGCAGGTCGTCTGCGTCACGCACTTCCTCGGCTTTCCCGCGGCCATCGACGACCTTGCGGCGCTCGCGGCGGAGCGCCGCCTGCTCCTGCTGCAGGATGCGTGCGAGTCGATGGACCTGCGCGTGGCCGGTGCTCCCGCGCACCACCGCGGGACGCTCACGACCTGGAGTTTCTACCACCCGCACCACTTGCCCGCGTTCGGGGGCGGTGTGGTCGTCAGCCCAGACACGGGCTGGCGGCAGTTGGTCGAATCCCTCACCCACTGGGGCCGGGCTTGCACCTGTCATTACGACCCGACTATCTGTCCGTCGCCACCGGGCATGAACCACTTCTTCACTTACGTTCGCCCGGGCCTCAACGCCGAGATGTCCGAGTTGAATGCATGCTTCGGCCGGTTCCAGCTGCGTCGCTGGCCGGAGATCGAGGCACAGCGGCGGCGGCACTACGAGACCCTCTCCCAGGCGCTGCACACTTGTCCTGCGGTCCGCGTCTATCCGGCCCCGACGGACAGTGGCACCCCCTCCGCCTTCCCGGTCACCTGCACGCGCGAGCGCATGGCCGATCTGGTGGCACGGTTGACAGAGCGCGGCGTCGAGGCACGGACGCTGATGGGTGGTGCTGTCATCGGCCAGTCGCCTTATCGCGACCTGGCGCACGATGGTCTGCGTCACTGCCAGGCGGTATCCGACTCTACGTTCTTCGTCGGTATCCACCAGACCTTGCCCGAGGACGACGTCGTCCGCGTGGCGGCCATCCTCACCGAGGAGGCCGCACGATGAGTTTCCAACGCGCCCTTGCCCTGGCGGAGCGTCATCCGCATGATTTCACGCTCCAATACCCGCCGCGGCGCGAGTTCTTCCAGGAGCGCTACCGCGTCCAGGACAGCCTGCCGCCGCTGAGGGGCCTGTCGCCAGTCCTGCTCTACGTCCACGTCCCGTTCTGCGAAGCGAAATGTTACTACTGTAACTTCGCCGTCGACACTCGCCAGGAGGAGGGGCTGCACCACCGCTACGTCGAGGCGCTGCGGCGCCAACTCGACGCGGTCCTGCCGACCCTCGATGCCGGCGCCGTGGTCGGGGGCATCGACGTCGGCGGGGGTACGCCGACGCTGCTGGCCGCGCCACTGCTGCGTCGTCTGCTTGCGGCACTGGCCCCGTGGCGCAGCCGCGCCGCGACGCGCTGGCCAGTGTCGGTCGAGACAACGCCCCGGATCGCAGCGGCATACCCCGAGCGCATGGAGATTTTGGCCGAGGGCGGCGTCGATCGCGTCTCCGTCGGCCTGCAGAGCACCAACGATGCGCTCCTCGCCGACGTCAACCGCGTCGCCCAGGCGGCGCTCGGCGAGCGGGCCGTGGTTGGCCTGCATCGCACCGGTTTCCGCCGGGTCAACGTCGATTTGATCTTTGGCCTGCCTGGCCAGACGGCGGCCTGTTGGCAGGCGGATCTCGACCGCGTGGAGGCGTTGCCGGTCGATTCGATCACCACCTACGATTGCCTCTACCGCGGCAAGGGGCGGCGGCTGACGCGCCGCGCCGGTCGCCCAGGCCCCGAGGTGTACGGCGACCTTTACGACCTGGGGTACGAGCGCCTGAGGGCCGCAGGCTTCCATGCTCCCTACGGCTCGGTGAACTTTTCGCGGCACGCGGACGAGACGGGCACCTCGCCGTACTTCGAGGGCCGGTTGCTCGACGGCCTGTCGTACATTGGCCTGGGCAACTACGCCTCCAGCCTCGGCGGCGAGCACTGGTGGTTCGCCCCGTATCGCGTCAACGACTGGCTCAAGGCCGTGGAGAAGGGGGTGGTGCTGCCGGTAGGTGATCTCTACCGCTTGCCCGCAGGCGAGCACATGGCCAAGTACCTGCTGCTGTCGCTGAGCTTCGGCTTCCTGGACCCGAGCCGCTTCCGCCGCCGTTTCGGCCTCGAACTGAGCGACATCCACGGCCCCGCCCTGGAATATGCTCGGCAGCAAGGCTGGCTGCGGCTGGTCGACGGCGTATTCGCGCTCGCACCAGGCGCCTTCCGCTACCTGCCGAAGGTGCGCTCGCTGTTCTACTCCGAGGTGGCAACAACCTGGCTTGAGGACCGCGACGTCGAGGCGGGATCCGCCTCCGATGGCCGCCGGGGAGCCGCTGACGATCCTGTCCTGACTGATAGGGGAGTTCCATGACCATCCCAGACACCGACGCGCTGACCGGGCTGATCATCGGGAAGTTTATGCCGCCCCATCACGGACACCTGCACCTGATCGCGGCGGCACAGCGCCGCGTCGGACGCTTGACGGTCCTGCTTTGCAGCCGCCCGGGCGAAGCGATCCCGGGGGACCTGCGCCTCCGGTGGCTGGAGGAATTGTGCCCGGAGGCTTACGTCCTGCACCTCGCGCACGACCTCCCCATCGATTACGCCGACCCGGCAGTATGGGATCTGTGGATCGCCGCCATCCGCAGACTCTATCCCGCGGGGCCAGACTTCGTGTTCTCTTCGGAGGATTACGGGGCGGAATTGGCGCGACGCCTCGGGGCGGAGCATGCCTTGATAGACCGGAAGCGCGCCCGCGTGCCCGTCTCTGGGACGCAGATCCGTGAGCGACCGTTCGACTGTTGGGACTTCATCCCGGACTGTGTGCGGCCATACTTTCTGGGGCGTGCCGCACCACGAACAGGAACAGCTGAGTGAGCCACCCCGTCTCGTCGGAACAGCAGTAGAGCATGGCTTCGCGAGGTGCGCCGCGAGATGTGCTGACGCCCTGGCCCGTCGTGAACTATCCACCCGGGATTAGCACAAACTTCATCCCGACGCTGTTCGCCAGTTGAACCGCCACGTCCAGCGCCTGCGCCCTCCGGGCGGTTTGCCAGCAGCGTTTGCAGGAACAAGTCGCGTTTCTGTTGGTCGAGCAAAGTGCTCTTCGCCATCTGGTGAGCGATTTGAATCGTGGTCCTCGCGGGCCAGTGGTGCTCGGGTTTTGCAGCCTTGCTGACGACGATCGGATCCTGGAGTTGCACTTCGGGAATCCGGGTCAGGTCATCCGTAATCAACTCCCCAACGGGACGGTCTTGGGAGGTGGCGGCAACAGTTCGCGAGGGGGCGCCTTGGCGTCGAGGTCGAAGCACAGCAGGAGAGTTGGCGGCCATTGGGCCAAAACCGGTGCTGGCCCAGCGCCCAAGGCGACGACGCCGGCCAGGATGGCGACAACGACGCGGATTCCACAGTGGTTCTTGCAGGCGGCGGCCATGAGCCATCCTCCCTTGGGCTGCAACCGGCGTGCTTCCGTCAAGCCCCTGCCGGCAAATGCCCGTGATCCGCATCGATAGGCGGTTGTGCCTCACCTCCAACGGTTGATGAAAGGCCGATGAGAGTCGCTCCCATAGGCGCAAGACCGGGTCTCGTCTTCGTTTCTTTGGCGAAGGGGACAACGGACCATCCCGAAACCACCAAGGAGAAATGCGATGCTTCGCAAACTGCTACTGTCCGCCGTACTCGCCACCGGAGCCTTCACCAGCCTCGCTGTGACCGCCGACGCTCAGCCGCCCAGCTTTCGCCACGATCACCGCGATCGGCACGACCGCGTCCGGTTCGAGGTGATGTACCGCCACCACAACCACTGGGACTGCTACGGCACCTACGGTGACCGGGACGACGCCCAGCGGGCGGCCCGCCACCTCCGGCAGCGCGGCTTCCAGGTCAGGATCGAGGTGGAACGGGGTCGCTGAGCGGCTGCCGCAATGGGGACAGACCGGCGGGGTGCGGCGTGCCGATTGCGTAACGGCTCGCGGCATCCGGCCGGTCTGCGGTTGCGGAGCAATCCAGCCGGAAATGCTGCCTGGCAGCCCTTGCCGATCTTGTTGCCCAGTGTCTGCGGGTCACGGGAACCCTAGAGCCACAGGCACGATAGACCGCATAGGTGTTACCCTCGGTTCCAGACCGCCGCTCTTCCCTCCTGCGGACGGTCTTGCTCCTTGACAAGGTGAAGCGAGCCGAGCAGAGTTAGGAGAAGACGAGTCGTTGTCCATGCGCCCCTCTGGGAGTGATCACCTCCAATGGCCGCCGATCTGCCATTGCACGACTTGGCCCAACGCCTGGCCCAGAAACAAGCCGAACTCGCCGAAGCACGCCACGCGTATGACGCTCGGCTGGCCGACCTCACCCGCCGCAAGGACGAACTGCAAGCCCAACTCCGCGCCGTCGACGCCGAGATCGAGCAAGCCAGCGCACCGGCACCGCCGACGGTTACTCCGCCGCAGGCGCAAACTCCCAAGAGCGTGCCCGAGGCGAAGAAGGCCGCCGCGAGCAGCAAGGCAGCAACCACAACGCCGAGCACCGCCCAACCCGTGGCGCAGCAAGGTGCGGTGTCGTTGCGGGAGTTACTGACGCGGTTGCTGGCCCAGAGCAAGCGGCCCCTCAAGGCCAAAGAACTGGCCGAGCAGGCACTGGCCGCAGGCTATCAGACCACGAGCAAGGACTTTGTGAAGGTCATCTGGGTTGCCGTGGGCAAGATGGACCTGGACCACGTGCCGGGGCAGGGCTATCGGCTCAAGAAACCCACCGCCAAGGCGAAGTAAGCCGTCCGCAACGGACCGGCGGAAACCAGACGCATCGGCTTCTGGTCATGGCCGTTGCCTCCGTCTTGTCATCAGGCCAGCGCTCTCGCCCACCAGATCCTCGTCGCCACGCTGTGGCCACCGGCCGTGACGCGCGACGGCAGGTTGCTTTCCTGCCTCCTGTGTGATCTGCCCTGCTGTGCCATGGTCGATGCCCCAGCCGGCAAGCTCTCCCTCCAGACAAACCGCCTGGTCACATTTCTCAGTTGCAGAGGATAGTCCTGCGCCGCTTGCAACCGACCTGAGGAGCGGTTACGCTGCCAGAAAGGATGACACAAGAACTCCGCTCCCTCTCTGCCGAGTCGCATCATGAGTTTCGCCACCGCCTTGAACCTGCTGCGGCCCACCTTGCCCTGTTACCTCGCGCTGGTGAAGTACGACCTACTGCGCATCACCACCCACTCCTTCGAGTTCCACCCGCACCAGGCAGCGCCGCCGCTGGCGCTGCACATGGCCCGCACCGTCTTCGCCCTCGGAGCCAGTTCGTGCATCGAGTCGTTCGTGATGAGCCGGACACTCGCCGCAGGGCCGAAGGTGTTCGCCTTCGACGCCCTGACCTGCGAGGCCCTGGAGAACTTCGATCTCAATTTGGCAACCGCCGACTACCTGCAACCCTTTCCGTCTGTCGTGATCGAGTTGCCGCCCGACTATACCCGCAGCAGGGCCGTCCCGTTCGAGACCGGCACGCACGCTCCGGATTTTGTCATCGCCAGACATGAGGCCGACGCCGGCTGTGTCCTGATCACCATGCACTTGACCTCGCATCAGGTGTTGACGCGATTGCTCAAACTGGACCCCGCCTGGACGGTCGAGGAGATGTGGGCGAAAGGCGCACGCACCTGGAGCGCCAAAGACTCGCTCAACATGACGGCAGAGGAGCAAGCGCTGGGTAACGCCTTGACCAAGTTGGCACTGAACGTCTGCTTGCTGGCGACGGCCTACGGGGTTCGTTGTCTGGGGCCTGCCAATCCGTCCCATCACGAACGTCTGAAACGGCACGCAAAACTCGCCCAGAATCGTGGTCAGAATCAGGCAGCGAAAGTCCAGATAGACTTGCGGACGGCGCCGGTGCGGTATGCCTTCGCCCAGGAGGTCACGCTCTACCAGCGCGAGCCTGTGGAGGTGAGTGATCGGACCGATGGCGGCTGGACGGTGTCGCCCCATTGGCGGCGCGGACACTGGCGCAGTCAGCCGTGCGGACCAGGCCGCCAGGAGCGGCGGCGCGTGGCCATCCCCTCGGTCCTCGTCAACAGTCATCGCTTTTTGGGCACACCGAGCGACACGCACGCGACCTACAAGTTGCCGGATCGTTGAGGACAGCACCTTGCCCAGCACGAAGTGAATGGTCTGCCTGGCGCGGATCAGGTGCCGGCATCCTGTCTCTTGCCTACGTCCCCTCAACCCGAACCAGCCCGCTGGCTGCGGACATGGTCAGTCGGACACCATCGACCTCTTGGGGACCGCTCGAAACTCGGGGGGATAGTTCGGTGGAGTGGTTCAGCTTTGCTGGACCGCCCACTGGTTGAGGACGGCGATGACAGCGGCGTGTTGGCCCATCGTCTGGGCGGAGGTCTCGACGCGGAACTTGACGGTGAAGCAGCCGTCGGAATAGATGCCCTCAACACCATCGCGGCCCAGGCGGAAGCGCGTCCGCTCGGGTAGGTCGGGATTGTAGTAGAAGGTGGCGCACTGTGCGACCTGCGGCACGTCCGCCGTGACCTGACCCATGAAGCGCTCGACCTCGGGATGTTCGCCGGGCCAGCCGGATTTCTCCAGCCGCGGCGGCCGTTTCTGTCCGGACGGCACCGGCGGCGGCAGCATCTGGTCGCGGGCGCTGCGGAAGCGCTGGCGGAAGGTTTCGTGGAAGATCTGGCCGGTCGGCGACAGTTCGAGGTAGTCCTGGCCGTCGATGCGGACGCGCTCGACGAGGCTTTCGTACTTCTCGTCCCAGTCGTCGGCGAAGAGGGCGGCAGGAGTGGGCTGGGGATTGCGTTCGAGGTCGAAGAGCATACCGCTGGCGCGGAGCCAGATGTCGAAGTCGAGGGCGACGGGCAGGGGCGGGAAGGCGATGATTTCGCTGAAGAGTTCGTGCTTGTAGAAGACGGGGACGCCGAGGGCCTGGCCGAGGAGGACGGCGACGGCGATTTGCGCCTTGTAGCCGCCGGTGGCGTTGATGGCGCAGGCGGCGGCCGAGCGCTGGCGGATGACGGCGCAGAGCTGTCGGGTGAGGTTGCGGAGTCCCTTGGTGCGGAAACGCTTCGGATCCTGGTCCTGCAGATCCTCGACGGCGACGGGCTCGACGGGGGCGTGGCCGCGGAGGCGGTGGTACGCGGTGAGGATGGCGGCGATGTGGCGGCCATCGTCGGTGTCGGAGTGGAGGAAGAAGAGGCC
>DASPXY010000386.1:0-7159 GCA_035637055.1 Gemmataceae bacterium
TCCCGACTGTCCGCAGTCTACTGCCCGCAGTGCCGGCTTGCGTTACGTGCGCGACGACTGTCCCGGTATCCGCCGCGTCCGCTGCGGCAAGAGTTTTCGCTACCTTGACTCTTCCGGTCAGCCACTTCGCGACGAGGTGACCCTCGCTCGGATCCGCTCTCTGGCTATCCCGCCCGCCTGGACCGACGTCTGGATTTGTGCGCTCGCCAACGGTCATCTCCAGGCCACCGGACGCGATGCCCACGGCCGCAAGCAGTATCGTTATCACCCGCGCTGGCGAACTGTCCGCGATGAGACCAAGTACGACCGTATGATCGCCTTCGGCCAGGCTCTGCCCAGGCTGCGGGCTCGCGTCGAGGCGGACCTCGCCCTGCCCGGCCTGCCGCGTCCCAAGGTGCTGGCCACCGTGGTCCGCCTGCTGGCAACTACCCTGATCCGCGTCGGTAACGAGGAGTACGCCCGCGCCAACGGCTCGTTCGGCCTCACCACACTGCGCAACCACCACGTCAAGGTGGCGGGGGAGACGGTCCACTTCGCCTTTCGGGGCAAAAGCGGCGTGCGCCACCGCATCGACGTTCACGACCGCCGCCTCGCCCGTGTCGTCCGCCGCTGCCGCGATTTGCCCGGACACGAGTTGTTTCAGTACCTCGACGAGCAAGGCAGGACTCGTGCCATCGACTCGGCCGACGTCAACGACTATCTCCGCGAGGCCGCTGGGGAGGAATTCACCGCCAAGGACTTCCGCACCTGGGCCGGCACGGTTCTGGCCGCTCACGCCCTGCAAGAGTTTGCCAAGTTCGATTCGCAGGCCCAGGCGAAGCATCATGTGGTCGCCGCTATCGAGGTGGTGGCGAAGCGACTCGGCAACACGGTCTCCGTTTGCCGCAAGTGCTACGTTCACCCCGCTGTCGTGGAAGCCTATCTCGACGGTTCGCTCGTGGATGCGCTACGCCCTCGCGTCACGAAGGAGCGGACCGTCACGTTGCACGACCTCGACCCGGAGGAGGAGGCTGTCTTGGCTTTTCTCCAAGAGCTTGCGCTGTTGAAACCCTCTACCCCGTAGCAGCGAGGAGCGTCTGGTTGTGGGTGAGCACACGGAGGTAGCACTCGCGCTCACGGGACGCCTCTGCTGCCCCAATCTCAAAGGAGCACTGCAGCGTCGGCTCCGTTTGGCAGCGCTGTTGCACGTCATTTCTTTCCGGTCCGCACGCCCCGCCGACAACGCTGCGCATCACGACGGTGCGCGATCCTTTCACCGCCTTCCCGTGTCCATCAGCGATACCAACCAGCCGGAGAAGGCCATGCGCAAACTTGCCAGCATCCAGACGGTAAATGCCGTCGAGCCCATCCTCAACGCCGACGCCATCGAGAAGATCCGCGTCCTCGGCTGGTGGGTCGTCGTCAAGAAGGGGGAGCACCAGCCCGGCGACAGGGTTGTCTACTGTGAGATCGACTCCCTCTTGCCCGAGCGGCCGGAGTTCGAGTTCCTGCGCCCCAGCAGTTTCAAGCCGGCCCAGACGGACGCGACCGGCTCCACCGTCCTGCCGGCCGGCTTTCGCATCAAGACTGTGAAACTCCGCGGGCAGGTATCGCAGGGCATCTGCTTCCCGCTGTCCATCCTGCCGTCCGGCGCTCCGACTGGCGAGGGGACCGACGTCACCGAGTTGCTCGGCATTCTGAAGTGGGAGCCGCCGGTGCCGGTCGGCATGGGCGGAAAAGTAAAGGGCGGCTTCCCAGGTTTCCTGCCGAAGACCGACGAGACCCGCGTCCAGGTGTTGGAGCCGGTGCTGCAGCGGCACCGCGGCAAGACCTTCTACGTGACTGAGAAACTGGACGGCACGTCGTTCACGGCGTTCCTGCGTCAGGGCGAGTTCGGCATCTGCAGCCGCAATCTGTGGATGGACGAGGCCGACGAATCGAATGTCGTGGTGCGCGTCACGCGCGGGCTGAAACTGGAGGCGAAATTGAAAAAGGCCCGTGAACGTCTTGGGTTCGACCTCGCGCTCCAGGCCGAGGTGATCGGTCCAGGCATCCAGAAGAACAAGTATGCCCTGCCCGCCGTTACCCTCCGGGTGTTTAACGTACTGAACGTGGACGCCTACCGACTGCTGGACCACGGGGCCATGTTGGCGGTGCTGGCCGACCTGCAACTCGACCCGGTTCCGCAACTCGGGACGCTGGTACTCAACCACACGGTAGACGAACTGGTCGTCTTCGCCGAAGGGACGAGCGTGCTCAACCCGAAGGTTCAGCGGGAAGGCGTGGTGCTGCGCCCACTCGTGGAGGAACATGACGAGGACATCGGCGGCCGACTCAGTTTCAAGGCCATCAACCCGAAGTTCCTGCTGAAGTACGACGAATAGGGTGTGTGCAATGACAAGTCCGGCAACCCGACGATGCAGAGGCAAACGACGTTTTGTTTGTAGTTCCGCCTTTAGGCGGCTTCACGTCTAACCGCCTCAGGAGTGTTGCTAACCAAGTTCGGTAGTCAGAGCCCGAGCGCCAGCGAGGGCCGTAGCAGACTTCCACGTAGCGGTCCGCTACCCCCCTCGCTGGCGCTCGGGCTCTGACCAGAGACGCTTACCGCTCTTGCTGGTCAACACTCATGAGGCGGTCAGCGGTCAGACGTGAAGCCGCCTAAAGGCGGAACTACAAACAAAACGTCGTTTGCCTCTGCACTAAACGGGATCACCGAAGGCCGTAGAGTTCGCTGATCGACCGCCCTGTGGTGAGCGGGAGCGGCCGCCCGGTGACGTCCTGGTAATGCGTGCCAGGATCCACACCGAGGGAGGCGAACATGGTGGCGGCCACGTCCCAGGGGCCGACCGGCGGCGTCCGCGGATAGGCCGCGATGCGGTCGGAACCACCGACCACGCCGCCGCCTGTGACGCCAGCGCCGGCCATCACCAGCGAGTACACCGCAGCCCAGTGTTTGCGGCCCGGCGACGATCCCGCAAACCGCGTTTCCAGCGCCACCCGCGGCTCCCGACCGAACTCGCCCATGCAGACCACGAGTGTCTCGTCGAGGAGCCCGCGTTGCTCCAGGTCCAGCAACAGGGCGGAAAAACTCTGGTCGAAGCGTGGCAGCAAATGGTCCCTTAATGCCTCGAAAATATCGTTGTGCGTGTCCCAGCCGTACCAGTCGGTCTGTCCTGGCTCGCGGTCCTGGCCACGGTTCGTGTGGTTCCAGACGACCGTGATCCACGGCACGCCCGCCTCGACCAGTCGCCGAGCTAACAAACACGCTTGCCCCGAGCGGTTGCGGCCATAGCGGTCGCGCACGGCGCGCGGCTCTCGATCCAGGTCGAACGCCCGCCGAAACTCTGGCGCGGACAACAGTTCGTAGGCGCGCCGATAGACCGTGTCCATGTCCAGCAAGGGCCGCTCCTGTGCGAGTCGCCTGCGGTAACCCTCGAGCGATTGCAGCAAGGAGCGCCGGGCTTCGGTACGCACGGGCGGCAGTTCCGCCAGCGGGTCCAGGCCACGGAGAGCGACCGGTTCCGCGCTCGCGTCGCCGACCAACAGCGGCTCACAACCGCGGCCGAGGAAGCCCGCGTACTGGCCGGGGGCGGTCTGTTCGGGGACCAGCGCCGGGCCGTTGACGTGGACTGCCGTGTACGGGTGGCGCGTGGCGGGGCGGACCCGATGCAGCAGCGCGCCGTAGGTGGGCTGATCGGTCGGTTGCGGCGGCGGGTTCCCCGACTTGCGCGCATGAAAATGTCCCGTCAAGGCCAGATAGGTGGCCGAGCCGTGGTCGAGATCGTCATGCGAGACGTTGCGCACGATGCTGTACAAGTGGGCCAAGCGGGCGAGACGCGGCAAGTGTTCGCAAACGAGGGTGCCGGGTACGGCCGTTCGGATTGGGCGAAAGTCGCCCCGAATCTCGACGGGGGCCTCTGGCTTCGGATCCCAGGTGTCGAGTTGGCTCTGGCCGCCACTGGTGTAGACCAGGATGACGGAGCGGGCGCGGCCGAAACCGGCTCTGCGCTGCGGTGCAACCGGCGATGCCGCGAGCGAGCGCGGCGACCACGCGGCGAGCCCCAGTCCTGCCAGCCCGCCGAGGCGCAGCCACTCGCGCCGGGTGATCGAGCCGCTGGCGGATTGCCGATCGCAGACGAAGCGCAGCATGCGATGCTCCTGAGAACGTCGTTGAGATGAGCATACCCATGGCAAGGAGGAGTCGTCAAGCACCGGAGTGAGGCACCTGCCTGATGCCTCTTCCGTCATGGTGTTCATCTTTTGCAGTTGCGCCCTTTCTCCGCGACAAACAACTACCGCGTGAGGTTTGCTTCAATCACCCGCTCCACGATGATCACGTCGCGCCAGACACCCTCCAACTGACCGTGCTTCTCGTAGGTGCCCACCTCGCGAAACCCCAACGACCGTAGCAGCGCCCGACTCGCCACGTTCTCCGGAAAGACTCGTGACAACAACTTCCAGAAGCCCGCCGCCTCCGCTGCGTCAAGTAGCGCTTGCAGAGCGACCTTCCCGGCGCCGCGACCGCGCCAGCGCCGGCCGACGTAGACCGAACACTCCGCAATGCCCGCATAGCACGCGCGCGGCCGATATGTCGAGGTCGAGCCGAAGGCGACCACCTCACCATCCTGCTCCACAACGATGATGGGATGCGTCCCATCAAACCAGGCCCGCACCTCCTCGGCCGACCGCGGCCGTGTCTCGAAGGTAGCCGTGCGATCCTCGATGCCCTCGTTGTAAATGCGGGCGATGGCGGCCGCATCGTCGGGCGCGGCGGCGCGTGTCTGCATGGCGGAAGCCCTCGATGCAGCTGGAGCGTTTTTCCCTTCCCACTTATCTGTAAAAATGTCTACATAACATCATAAGCACTTCTATGACAGGCTCTTGGGGACAAATCGTAAAGTGTACTCTTGACCACTAAGAGAAAGTCGGGTAAGCTCTTTTTGACATCTCGGGGATGTCGGCGCCGAGGCCGCCCAGGCTGGGACATTTGGGGGCGGCCTCGGTTTGCTTTTTCCTCAAACGAGCAGCGGCCGCATCTCTCCCGCCAGGAACACTGACCCCGTCACGCAGATCAAATCGTCCGGACCCGCCGCGGCGCGAGCGCTGCGCAGGGCCTCCTCGGGATGATCGCACAAGGTACAAGGGAGATCGGCAACGTCGCGCACTAGCTCCGCCAGGCGCTGCGGCGGGACCGCGCGAGGGTTGCTCACGAAGCGTGTCAGATAAACGTGGGCGAAGTGCGGCGCGAACAGGCGCAGCATCCCGGCGAGATCCTTGTCGGCGCTGCCGGCAAACACCAGCAAGCGCCGCGCCGATCCTTGCAGCGGAAACGACTCGCGCAACGTATCCACTAGCGCCTGCGCCGATGCCAGGTTGTGGGCACAGTCGAGGACCACCAACGGCCGCCGCGCGACCACTTCCAGGCGTGCCGGCCACTGCACTTCTGCCAGCGCCGCCACAGCCGCATCGGGGATGTGCAGGCCCGCCGCGCGCAACTCTTCAACCGTGGCGACCGCGACGGCTGCGTTCGCCGCCTGATGCTCGCCCAGCAGCCCCAGTTCCATCGCCGGCCAGGTGTGGCGTGCCGTTATGACGCGCACGCGCGGCAACTGTTCCGTCTCCGCCGTGACGCGGCCCGGCTCGTGCGTGAAATGAAAATCGACGCCCAGCTGCCGCAGCGGGGAGGATCGCCGGCGGCAAACCTCTTCAATCACCGCGCGCGGCTCCGGAAGACGAACGCCGCTGACCGTGGGGCGACCCGACTTGACGATGCCAGCCTTCTCGCGCGCGATGCTGGCGAGGGTACTACCGAGCTGCGGTTGATGATCGTAACTGATGCTCGTGATGACGGCGACCAGCGGCCGGCAGACATTGGTGGCGTCGAAACGGCCGCCCAGGCCCACCTCCAACACGACGGCCTCGGCGCGGCGGCGGACGAAGTGCAGCAGGCCCAGCGCCGTCACGATCTCGAAAAACGTCACACCCACCGACCCGGCGGGCCGTCGCGCGTCCAGCGCCTCGACCGCCGGCTTGACGTCCTCCATCAGCGCCGTCAGCTCTGCGGCGCTGATCGGCACGCCATCGAGTTGGATGCGCTCCTCGACGCGGCAGAGGTGCGGCGAGGTGTACAGGCCGGTGCGATAGCCGGCGCGGCGGAGAATGGCTGCCAGCATCGCCGACGTCGATCCCTTGCCCTTGCTCCCGGCGACGTGGACGACGCGCAGATACTGCTGCGGATCGCCCAGGCGCGCCAGCAGACTCCGCATCCGGTCGAGCTTGAGATCGCTCGGCTTGGGCGAGCGCTGCTCGTAGTTCACGCGGTCGAACCAGAAACGAAGTGCCTGCTCGTACGTCATGAGTCGGTGGCCAGTCGAGAGTAACGAGTACGAAGTACAGAGTACGGAGCAAGAAACGCTTGCCTTCCTCGTACTCCGTACTTTGTACTCGGTACTCTGTACTTCGTACTCGTCACCCGTCGCCGGTGATTCGCTTCAACTGCTGCAAGATCTCTTCGAGGCGACGCCGCCAGGCGTCGGGTTGACACAGCAGTTCCTTCGCAAGGACGAAGTTCGCCCCCGCTTCGAGACCCGTTTTGATGTCCTCCGCCTCAGCTCCGCCGCTGAACAGGGCGATCGGCAGACCGGCGTGTTCCGGAGCGGCCCGCAGTTTGCGACACAGCTCGATACCGTCCATGCCAGGCAGGTGAATGTCGAGCAGCACCAACTCGGGCCGATGCTCTTGCAGATACGCCCACGCCTCCTCGGCACGGGTGACCCACTCCAGGCTGTGGCCAGCGTGCTTCGCCAACCGCTGCACAATGCGGCCGACCTCGTCCATGTCTTCCACCAGCAGCAGACGCGGCCCATTTTCTGAGGGGCGAGGGGCGAGGGGCGAGGGGCGAGGGGCGACCGGTGGAGGTTGAGGAGGGGCCTGCCTTTCGTGTTTGCGACGCTCGACGCGCTTCCCGTTTTCCGCTTCCCGCTTGCTTCCCGCGCCCCGCGTTCCGCGGAGGGCGCGCGGCAGCGTGAAGTAAAAGGTGGCGCCCTTGTCGGGTTCGGACTCGACCCAGATGCGCCCCTCATGGGCCTCGACGATCCGTTTGCAGATCGTCAGGCCGGCGCCGGTGCCCTCGTACTCGCCCTCGCGATGGAGCCGGCGGAAGGGGTCGAAGATCTGCTTG
>DASPXY010000387.1:0-5923 GCA_035637055.1 Gemmataceae bacterium
GGGTGACCGCCAGGGCCGGGGGCTTCTGCGCGGCCACGGCAACGAAGTCGGCCTTGCGCTGGCGTGCCGCTGTGCCGTTGGTTTGCGTCATGCCCCGCCCCTTTCCGTGAACGGAACCGCCACCGTAGCGGCGCTACCCGGCCGTGTGGGATCCTCACGTTGCATCTGTGGGACTCCGAATCGGAGATTCAGGGGCGGGAGGCGTCAACCTTCCACCCTACCTCTGGCGCTGCGCGTCTAATCTGGGTAATAATCTACTAATTGACTCTTCTTTCTCCGTCGCGGCGTCTTCGGCTGCGGCCCGGCCGTGCGACGTTTCTCGAACGCCGCCAGCGCCTCGGGCGTGATGACGTAGCGGGGTTTGCCGCACAGCACGGCGGCGGTGTTGACTGCCACGAGTTCGCCCTTCTGGATCCAGAGTCGCACCTTGTCGGGGCTGACGCGCAGGCGCGCCGCGACCTCGCGGACGGTCAGACCGGTGTCCGGCGAGGGCGGCCCCTCGCCGATGTCAGCCCCGGCTGACTTGCCGTTTGCATGGGGGTGGATGGTCAGTCGGCTGCGGTTATCGTGCATGGCTCGCGCTCCTCTTCCGGACACGCGGACCATGCTAAAAGATGGTGGTAGAAGAAATCAGACACAAATTGCAACAAAGGATTTTGTGCAATTTGTGCAACAGGTTTTTACCTAGCGGATTGCGTGGCGGGACGGTTGAGGGGAAGGCCCATCTTCCTGGCGTACTGCTTGGCGATCGTCGCGACATTGCTGTCGCTCTTGGGGGCCGCCTTCTCTCCGTAGAGCCTCTCTGCCTCCGCACGAATAGCAGCCAACTTGTCCCCCTTGACATATCGTCTATAGCAGAGTTCTCGCACCTTCGCGGAATTGGGCGAGGCGGGGCGCCCCCGCCCCGGATGGGGTGTTGTGGGCTCGGCGCCGGCTCCGTCTGCGCCCGCAGACGCCCCCGCAGTCGTGGTGGATGCTGCAGGCGACGGAATGACGAACGCTTCGCCAGGCAAGTACCAGAAGGTACTGACACCACCGCGTCGCCCAACCTCCCCTTGTAGCTGATGCTTCACGCCGGCCTCGCTCTTTGCCAAGTAGAGCGCCCGGGGGAGGCGTTGAATCGCCCCGTCCTTCTCGCTGTAGGCGGAGTGTTTTCGGATAAGACCAGCCTCTCTGGCCCATCTCAGGATCGCATCAACGGGAACCTCGCCGCAGGGTCGCAGTGGCTTGCCGTGGGGTGGGTTCTCCAGGAAACGCTGAAACTGCCTCTGCCGGAATTTCTCCCCCAGTGCCGTCCTTCCGACGCCGTAGTCTGGGCGAGTAAGGGCAAACCAGAGAAACATCTTGAGCCTGTCGAGGCGGTCAGGGCGAACCATCGGCCTCGAAGCCAAAAGCGGTTTGGCCAATTCTTCGAGAGTGCGACCGCCCAGCCAATCCCCGAAAGCGTCCGGGTCGTAATGCCAGACGGGACGGAAGGCGCCGCGGGAGGTGAGGCCCCTGATCTGGAGGGCAGCTTCTGGCCGGTTCTGCCGGAACTGTTCCAGCACATGGGGGAGCGCCCATCCAGGACGCTTCAAACCCAGCAGAGTAGCGATCCCGTTCCTGTCTTTCCAGCCAGCCGGCGGGGCTTCGGGGTATTGTTCCGCTCTTGCCTTCTCGAAAGCGATGATCTTGCCCCAGTCGGCGAGGCCATAGACATTCACACGCGACCGCCCTGAGCGGATCTGAGAATCGGGAATGCGGTCCACGAAGGGCTTGCGACCGCCGAGGGCGGGGTGCTCCCTTCGCCGGTGGTAGGGGAGGAAGAGAGGCCCCTTCCCCAATTCCTTTGCGACACGAGCTGCCATCTCCTGTTCTCTCAGGCACCCGCCGTGCTCAGGATCTTGCCATACCTTCTCCGTCAACCACTGGCCGGCCTTGCCTGGGGCGGTTCTCCTTCGTTCCTTCAGCTTTTCGCCCCTTGGGTCGTCGGGGTCGGGGAAGCGGCGCTTGACAATTTGGTTGGCGTCTGCCTGGATCCACACGGCCACTTTGGGGTTTTGAGGATCCTCGTGGGAACAAACTCTGAAGGCCCTGATCCTCCCGGCGTTCACGTTCGGGTCGAGGTCGGGACACGGGTTTTCAAGCCACTCGTACCACATGCTCCAGTGGATTTGCTTGAAAGGTTCGCGTGCGGTGAGGTAGGAGAAGCCAAAACAGATCACTCCTTCTGCGGTCTGAAACAGACCATCGGCAAGCCAAACCCCGGTTGCTGGGGGCAAGGCTTGAATTCTGCGCAGGCTCCTGCGCGTTGGCTGAAGTTGTGTTGCGGCTGTCATGGCCGGATCCTCTCTCGGCAACCTCAGAAGGGAAAAGAAGGGCGGGGATGGGCGGTGAGGTTGCCGGCCCAGGCTGCAGACCCGTTCCCCGCCCGTTCGTCCTGAGTGTACTTCGTCAGCCCAGAGTTTCGCAACCCTGCCTGCTACTCTTTCGCAGCCTTTTCCTCTGCCTTCGCTGGCGGGAACAACCACCCCCTAACGTGATCGCTGACGGCCCTCAGCCGCGCATCGCTGATCGTCTCGCGATAAACGCTCGACATGTGCGCGACCTCGTGCCCCATGATGTAGTCGGCTGCGGGTTGGTCCCTGGCCTCGTCCGCCACGGTCCGGAACGTGTGCCGTAGCGTGTAGAAGCCGAGCCCCTTGCGGCCATTCATCTGCAGCGCCCGCAGGAGCTTGGCCGTCTCCTTGGCGACGGGGTTGTCCATCGTCTCCTTGCCCCAAGGCAGGCCGTACTTCGTCACGAACACCAGGCCGGCGTGCTCTTCTTGCTTCGGCTCGGGTCGCCGGGCCAGCGCTTCCCTGACGGCGGCAACTGTCTCGGGCCAGAGGGGACAGCGGCGGGGGATGCCCGTCTTGGGACGGGGGAAGTCGATCATGCCGTGCTCCAGGTCAAGGGCCGCGCGCGGCAGCGCCCCACAGTCAGCGTTGCCGAAGCCGCAGTTGATGCCGAGCAGGATCATGGCCTTCATCTGCACACCGGCGAGGTCCAGGAGCTTGCGGACTTCCTCCGCCGTGAAGAGTTTGGCCCCCTTCTTTGCCTTGTCGATACGGAGCGTCTTCTTGCTGGGGCGCTTGAAGTTCTGCCCGTAGCACACCGGCCTGTCGATGAGGCCATTGTCGAACGCAAACTTGAACGCCACGCGCATCCGCTGGATGACGTTCCCCAGCGTCCCCGGCCCCCACCCCCTGGCCATTTTCTTCCGCAACTCGGCGAAGTCGTCGGGGCCGAGGTCGGCGAGCAGCCGGCCCTTGCCGAACTGTTTCACCAACAAGTCGCAGGCATCCTTGTAGTCCTGCCAGGAGCGCGGGGTGAGTTCGCCGGCGTCGCGACTCGCGGCCTTGGCGTTGAGGAACTGGTTCGCCAGTTCCTTAACCGTAATGCCCCCCGCATCCTCGCGCGGCTTGCGGCCAGCGTGGAGGGCGTCTTTCTGTTCCAGGTATTTCGCCAGCGCACCGTCGGGATCGTCCCACGGGCCGAAGTAATACATCTTGCCCTTGATCTTCTTGCACCAATAGCCGGCGGGATGGGGAGTAAGCGGATACTCGGGGTAGGGTTTTGCGGGCTTGTTTCGGGGGGCGCCGGACGTAGAATTGTCTCTGGACATGGTGACTTCTCCTCAACGCTGGAGTCACGGTGGCCACGGCCGGGGCGGTTATGACGCTCCGGCCACTGTCTTGATTGTAGCGGTTGTAGGAGCGGTTGTACAGGACAGAAGCGAGGCGAAGGAAAACGACGCAAACCGAGAAGTGACAATAATTAGAGCCGGTAGCTCAGTCGGTAGAGCAACGGACTTTTAATCCGTAGGTCCTGGGTTCGAGTCCCAGCCGGCTCAATAGGTTATGGCAAACAGCGTCCCCGGTGGTATGACCAGCGGTATGATCGCTCAGGCAGTCTCCTCCTTGGGCAGTTCCGGGACATACAGCCTGGCGGTCACGCCGTCGAGGGACGGGGCCATGTTGATGTACTTCTGCGTGGTCTGGTAGTCCTGGTGCTGCATGATGGCCTGTAGCTGGTCGGGAGTCAGGCGTGCGGCGTTCAGGGTCGCGAACGCCCTGCGCAGGTCGTGAAACCCGTAGAGGTGACAGGCCGGCGTGTGCTCGTGTTCCTCACGGCAGAACAAGCGCAAGGGCAATTCTTCCCCTTGGGCGTTCTTCACCACCGCTTGCTGCTGGATGGCGTGCCAGGCTTCGTCGAGGTTGCGCCGGTGATGGTTCCAGGGGAACAACTCCGGCGTGAAGCCCGTCAGCCGTTTCAGGTGCTCGACGATCAGGGGATGTAATGGCACCTGCTGCTCGCGGCTTGCCCTTGTTGTCCGGGTGGCGGCTGAACACCGCCCCGGCGTCGAGGTCCACATCTTCCCGGCGCACAGCGAGTACGGCGCCGATCCGCCAGCCGGTGAGGTAGATGAAGACCATGGCACCGCGCCGGTATAATGGAATGGGGGCCTGAAGCGAATTGATTGCATTGCATTGCACGCCGACATCCCCCCCTCCACAAGCCGTTCGGGGTGCGCGCCGCAGGCCCTGCCGCCGCTCCCGTGCGCGGAGGGGCTGGGCAGCGAGATTGCCCCTTTGGCGATCCTCATTTAACAAAGAATCCCAACGCTGTTTCCGGGTTCCTTCATCACCATCACGGTGCCGGCGCAGCCGAATCGTCTGCCTCTTCCGGCGGGATTGCCGCCAGTTCTGCTTCAACCTGCTCCGACAGTTCTTGCCGGTGGGGAACCGGCTCCGGTAACGCGGTCACTTCGACCGCCGGCAGCCGCTTCGCCAGATCCTCTTCGGCAATTGGGTACTGCTGGCCGCGGAGGTCTTTGAACGTCTTGCGGGCGCGCTGGATAGCCTGAGCGTTCTTCGGCGCAAGGTGGGCGTGGAGCAGATCACCGAGCAGGTTCGCATTCTCCTTGCCCGGGATCATCCTGGCGCCTTCCGTGGTGAACACCGCGATCCACGGCGGCGCGGCGCGACGCCAGTCCAGTTGCGCCAGTCGGCTCATGACCTCGTCCCAGGGGAGCAGCCCCTGCTGCACGATTTCTCCGGCAACGCGAGCCACAGCCTTCTGGATGACCGGCCGCATGAAGGGGTGGCCTTCTCCTTCCGTGCCTTTCGGAGCGCGGACCTCGCGGGCACCTGCGGCCGCGAGGAGCCGCTCTCGGATTTTTCCGCAGTTGGTCAGCAGGTCGTCAAGCCGCCGGCAGAGGACGTCGTAGCTCGCTTCCAGGATCTCGGTGGAGGGCCGCGCCTTCATCTCTCGGACGACGCCAGGCAGATCCCAGCCCAGATCATGGAGGATGTCGTACAGGACGGAGAGTGTCGTGAGCGCCTTGGGGTCGCCCTTGTTGATGTTGTTTCCCGCCAGTTTCAGCAAGCCCTCTGCGCCGGCTTTGGCGATGACTGATAGCGTGGCGACGCAAGATGACGAGTGTATGCCCCGGTGACACGGGGAACGCATCGGCGACCGCCAGCGCGTGGGCGTTGTCGGCAAGGATCCGCTCCGCCGGTACGGCGCAGCAGGGCAAGCAACTCTTTCCGATTCGCTCATAATACTCCGTGATCGACTGCGTGCAGAGGGTGCGGAGTCGGACGAGATCTTGCTCCTGGAGGCGACGCCACAGCGCCGGGTCGAAGCGGACATAAGCCAGGTCGCGGTCGTACTTCAAATAGCGGAACGGGAAGGTTTCGTGCCCGGAGAACGTGAAGGTCGTTGATGGTACTTGCATGCCGCTGCCCGGTGCGTGGACACCTAATCACCGAAGGATACCGGGTCGCGTTCCGCTCCGGTAGCAAGATTCCGGCGTTTCCCCGCTCACGAGGGCAGGGTCGTTCCTATTGTAAGGAGGATTCCTTCTGCTTGGAGGAAAGCGGCGGCGTCAACCCGGGCT
>DASPXY010000388.1:0-4831 GCA_035637055.1 Gemmataceae bacterium
CGCTCGTGGAGGTCGCCAATCAGGTTGGCGATGCCGCGATCGACCTGGGGCAGCTGCCGGCGCAGCGTCTGGAAGTTCTGGCCGTGCGTGTCCCAACCGCCGATCGACAGCGTCACGCAACCGACGCCCGCCTCGACCAGACGACGCGCGGTCAGGAACTGCTCGACACCGCGATAGCGCTCGCGAACATTCGCCGGCTCGCGCTGCAGATCCAGGGCGGTGCGAACGCCGCCGGAAGCGATCATGTCGAAGGCGCGCTGCGCGAACGAATCCTGGCCGGCGAGGTTGCCGTTGGTGTCCAGTTCGCGACGCATGCCATCGAAGCCGTCGAGCAGGGCGCGGCGGTGATTGACACGGTCCATCGTGACGCCGTTGGCCAGGCGCAGGTTCTGCAGGCCAGGGCCGCTCGGCGAGAAGGGCCGGTGCGCGATGCCGAGGAAGCCGGGCTCGGTGCCGCGGCTCATGCCGCGCAGGCTGACGAACGGCGGCACGTCGGAGGTGGGGCCGCGCATCCGTGACACCACCGAGCCGAACGACGGATGGTTCGCCGTGCGATTTTCGCGATCGCTATAGCCGGTCATGACAAGCGTGTCGCTGTGCTCATCAACGGAGACGATCGAACGAATGCATGCCAGCTTGTCCCACATGCGCGCCTGCTGCGGGAAGTGTTCGCAAATCTGCACGCCGGGCACGTTGGTCTGGATCGGGTTGAACTCGCCGCGGAACTCGGCGGGAGCGTCCGGCTTGAGGTCATACATGTCCATGTGGGATGGACCGCCGGGCAGGTAGATCATGATGACCGACTTGGTCCGCGTCGGCCGGCCGCTCGTCTGCGTTGCATCGGAGCGCAGGCGCAGCATGTCGGCGAGGGTCAGACCGGCCCCGAAGGCGCCGATCTTCAGGAAGTTGCGGCGGCTGACGCCGTCGCAGAAGCCTTGTTTGGCTCCCCAGATCGTAAGCATGAGAATCCCCCCTTTGAAACATGGGCGACTAGATCGATGGTAGTCTGGCGCGTGCGGGCAAGCAATGCAATTTCGCGAAAAGTGGCGCTCACACCGGGGCGAAGCGCGACTGCGGCGTGCGACTGTTGTGGCACGGTCTCCTGACCGTGCCACGGCACCTGACCGTAGGTCTCCTCTTCGCTCCCCAGCACCCTCGGGAGACCTGCGGTCGCAAGCCGTGGCACGGTCAGGAGACCGTGCCACAACACGGCTTTGTCTTCCCCATCCACCATCCACCACCCACCATCCACCAATCTGTTCACACCGGCGCGAAGCGCGGCTGCGGCGTGCGATGGACCAACGCCGGCGCGTGCGCCTGCAGGCTGGCAATCTCCGCCTGGACGTGAGCCACGTCCGCTGCCGTATCGTGGACTTCAAGGCTCCATTTACACGAGTATTTCCCACCCGGCGGTAGCGTTACCACGCGGCCCTGTTTGCGCTCGAAGCCGCGGAAGTTCGGGAAGTTCGTCGCCGGCTCCAGGCCCGTGACGTAACCGTCCTCCAAAGCCGCCGTGTTTTTCCACACCGTCAGGCACGGCAACTCCTGACGCTGGAAGCGCACCACCACGCCGCGATCGGCGGCGCGATTGTAGAGCAGCGCCAGCGTCTTGCCGCTGGCGTCGGCGAGCGGGTCGTAACAGTACACTTGCTCCGCGTAGCCCGCCACCGGCCCGGCGTAGGTGTCGTAGGTCGTCATCCCCTCCGCCGCCCGCGCCGTCAGCGGCGACAGTTCTCGCGTCGGCACGATCACCCGACTGCCCGCCTCCAGAAACGGCGGCCCGATGTTGCAGTGATACAGCAGTTGCACCTCTGCCGGCTGGGCGGCGCGGTTCTCGACGAC
Source organism: Gemmataceae bacterium (assembly GCA_035637055.1). Taxonomy (GTDB): domain Bacteria; phylum Planctomycetota; class Planctomycetia; order Gemmatales; family Gemmataceae; genus DASPXY01. The sequence goes on from DASPXY010000388.1 coordinate 1,843, forward strand.
GTCGTGAATAATGACCTTGTTGGAACCGGGCACCGTCGTCAGCGCCGTCGTCAGCGTCAGGTGGGGTGCGAACAGGCCCGATTCCTCGACCTGACCGATCACGCTCAACTCATAAGGTGGTTCCAGGCCGACGCGCACTTCAACGTAGTGGGCCGGCAGATTCGCGATGCGACCATGCAGCGTCAACAGTTCGCGGCGCGTGGCGCCGGCCCGGTCGGTGTAGACGTCCTCGCCAGGCGGGCCGTTCGACGACAGGCCGCAACGACACAGCAATTCATCGAAGCCGCTCAGCCAGCCGATGCCGCCGCGATCACCGAGTTGCACGAACTTCGGATGTACCGGCCCTTGCACCGGGGCGCGCCAGCCGAGAAAGTGGCCGCGATACTCGCCGCGCCATAGCCCCATGCCGCGCGTCGGCAGAATGACATAAGACAGAGCGCCATTGTTGACTTCGATGGCATCGACGCCGTCGCGCAGGCCGCCGCGCAGCGTGTGCTTGTGGACCGTCCAGGAGTGTGGCGTCGCCAGACGCAGGCTGTCGTTGCCGACGGCGAAACTATCGAGCCAGACGTCGGCGGCGACGTCGGTCAGGATCCAGCTGCGGGAGCGCGTCATGGTTACTTCTCCGGCGACGGCCGCGTCGTCATCTGGCCCAGGACGCGCTCGTCGAGGGTCGGAGTGAACGGCTTGACGGCGCCGTCGGCCATCAGGAACTGGCAAACGCCATCGACGTGATAACTGCCGAAGTTGCGCCGGTAGGGGCCTTCCGGCGAGCGCGCGAGCGGGAAGCCTTCGCCGCCAACGCGTGAAAAGCTCTCCGGATAGTCGCCATTGTAGATCGACCCGTCGCCGGCGGCCACCTGACCGAATTGGCCGCGCGGCACGTGCTTTTCGCCGAGCAGTGCAGTATAGCTCTCCTTTTTGGCGAGGAGTTTCAGCGAGGTGCGGCTGCGCCATTTGAGGATGCGCTCGCCCTCGCGCTGCAGCACCTCGCCCAGGATGAGCGGGCCGTTGGCGCCTTCGCTGTCCCAGGGGTGCTTCGCGTTGCCATCGCCGGCGACCGCGGCATAGTCGCCGAGAGCACCGGGGTACAGTTCGCCGCCCTCCTTGCCGCCGGGAACATCGCCGGCGGTGCTGTTCTGCGGCGGATAGCGGCGGGCGGGACAGTAAGCGATCGGCAACTGCATCTGCCGCGCCGCTGCGGGCTGGGCGTAGTAAGACTGCTGCACATCCCACGCCTTGAGCGGGCTGTCCTTGGTGTGATAGACGTCCGGCGCGATCAGGACGGCCCAGGTGGCATACCCGGGAGCGATGCGGGCCGGCGGCAGCCCGTTGGTGCGTGCCGAGAAGCGTTGGATCCCGTCGCCGAGTTGCTTGAGGTGAAAGGCGCACTGCACACGGCCGCTGTCCTCGTGCGAGCGCAGCAGTGCCGACAGCGCGATGCCAAGCAGGGTCAGCCCCACCAGGACAAGCACTACCAGATCTGCCCGTGTCATCCCGCGCCGACGCCCGCATCGCGACCCACGCATGTGTACCTCGGACCTACCGACATAGACAACCGCGACCTCCCTGGCTATTGGTAGGCGAAGTCGTGAGGATTCCAAGTCCTGTTCCTGGCGAGCGGAGAACCCCTCCCCCCAACCCCCTCCCCGCAACGGAGAGGGGGAGCAAGCACAACGGTCTCTTTTCTTCTCCCCCTCTCCTGTCAGGGGAGGGGGTTGGGGGGAGGGGTTCTCCGCTCGCCAACCCTTTGAGGAGGTCTCGCATGAAGCAGTGTCTGGGAGTGGCAGCGGTGTTGTTCATCGCAACCGTGGCGAGTTCGCAGGACGGCGACTCGAAGAAGGATCTGAAACAGATGGAGGGAACCTGGAAGGCCACCATGCACGAGATCGACGGCAAGAAGACGACGGAAGAGGAGCAAAAGCAAGCGGACGTCAAGCTCGTCATCAAGGGTGGCAAATACACCGTCAGTTTCGGCGGCAAGGTCGTGGGCAAGGGGACCGTCAAACTGGACGCGACGAAGAAACCGCGCGAGGTCGATGCGATCGCGACCGAAGGCCCCGGCAAGGATGAGACCATGAAGGGCATCTACGAGCTGAAGGGCGACGAGATGCGGGTCTGCTTCGCCCAGCCGGGCAAGGAGCGGCCGACGGAGTTCCGCACCAAGGAAGGGACTGGCCAAATGCTGCTCGGCTACAAGCGCATCAAGGAGTGAGTCTCGCTCATTGTCCCGCTTGGGGGTGAGGAGCCGAGTCACCACCTCAGTTACCAACCCGAAGCGTCAGCGAGGACGGTCCTCGCTGACGCTTCGGGTTGGTTTTCAAACCAGTGCTAACCCCAAGCGGAGGCTCAACCGCCCGCTTTCCCCTGGTCCTTCGTGATAGGCTTCACCAGCCCTGCGAAGTCTTCGCGCTCCCGTAGTGGGGGCGAGATCGCGTTCCTGCCGCAAATGTTCAACCCGCGCCGCCGCGAAATAGCCGGCGTCCGCAGCCCGTTGCAAGAAGCGCATTGCTCGCGCGGCGTGCTCCTCGGCGAGGGCGGCGTCCGCCTTCAGCGCCACGCAGGCGAGCGCGTCCACGCGAGCCACGTTCCAGCAACCTTCCGCGGACAGGCCCGTCTCGCCGTGGCCCAAATCGCGGCGAGACGGCAGATGGCTCACGGGACGGGATCGAGCTTCTTCAAGGCGCGCCGCGCCGAGTCGCGGACGCCTCGGTCCGCATCGTTCGCCAACACACGGATGATCGGCACCGCCTCCTTGGCGTCAGCGCCAAACTGTTCGAGTGTGCTGAGGATATTGCGCAGGATCGCCGACCGCTGCGCCGCATTCGTGAAGTCGTCGGCTTTCAGCGCGTCGATGAGGTCTGGGATCGCCTCGCGGGCGTCGGCCCCGAGGAAGCCCAGCGACCTGGCGGCGGCGAAGTGGAGAACCTGTTGGTCCTTGTCCTTGAGGATCTGCACCAACAGCGGCACCAGTTTCTTGTCCTTGGGG
>DASPXY010000389.1:0-4425 GCA_035637055.1 Gemmataceae bacterium
GCACCCGGTCGCCGAGTCGGTCGAAGTCGGTGAGAGTCCACTCGACGCCCGCCTCACGCGCAATGGCCATGAGATGGAGCACCGCGTTGGTCGAACCGCCCAGCGCCAGCGCCGCCGTGTAGGCGTTCTCCAGCGACTTGCGCGTGATGATGTCGCGCGGCCGAATGCCGCGCTCGACCAGGCGAACCACCGCAATCCCCGCCAGGTACGACTCGCGCTCCTTGGCAGCCGACACCGCAGGGCTGCTCGCCGAGAAGGGCAGCGCCAGGCCCATTGCCTCGATGGCCGAACTCATGGTATTGGCGGTGTACATCCCGCCGCATGAACCCGCACCCGGGCACGCCTCGCACTCGACTCGGTGAACGCCTTTCTCGTCGAGCTTGCCGGCCTGAAACTGACCAACCGCCTCGAAAATGGAGACAATATCAATATCGCCGCCGTCGGCGCCGGTGCCAGGCAAGATGCTGCCGCCGTAGACGAAGATGCTCGGGATGTTCAGCCGCGCCATCGCCATGACGCAGCCGGGCATGTTCTTGTCGCAGCCGCCGAAGGCGAGCAGACCGTCGTGATTCATGCCGCCAGCGACGATCTCGATGCTGTCGGCGATCACCTCGCGCGACACGAGGCTGTAGCGCATCCCCTGATGGCCCATCATGATCCCGTCGGAGGCGGTCGGAGCGCCGAAGACCTGGCCGACGCCGCCGCCGGCGCGCACCCCCTCGCAGCCCTTGCGAGCCAGGCGATCGAGGTGAGCGTTGCACGGCGTGATATCGCTGAACAGCGAGGCGACGCCGATCATCGGCCGGGTGAAATCGTCGTCGAGGAAGCCGACGGCGCGGAGCATGGCGCGATTGGGGGCGCGGCCCATGCCCTCGGTGGTGAGGCGGCTGCGGCGCGGTTGGTCAGACGGCATGTCGATCTCCTGGATGTCCCGGGGCGAGTCCCCGTCATTAAACGGGGCGCTCGTCCCGGGGGCCAGGATCATTTCTGTGCGGCCTGAACCGTCGGGCGGCTCACCGTCCAGTTCCAGGTGGTCCGGCCGTTGCTTGCGGTCCCGGAGAGCGTCGGGCCGTTGAACGTGCCGGTGTAGACCAGCTGCCCGGCGTCGAAACTCAGCGTCACCTGGCTGCCCTTCTGGGACCACTTCCCTTCCGTCTTGCCGTCAGAGTCGATCATCACCACGCGCTTGCTCGACAGGAAGCGGAAGGCCAGGCGACCGTAGCCCCCGAGATCCTCACTGCCTACCCAGTCCGTCGTCGGCGCGTTGGTGGCAGTTGGCGGCGTTTCCGGCGGCCGGGCTGCGACGCGCGGTCCGGCCTTCGTCAGCCGCATCCCGTCCGACAGCGATAGCGACCAGTGACATTCGCCGTCCTGGTCCACCTTCAGGCCGCGCTGCTTGAGGAGTTGATAGGTGCGTTCATAAGCGAAGAGACGCAGTTCCTTGAGGGTCACGAAGCCGTCGCCGTCCATGTCCGCTTCGCCGGCCAGCCCCTCGACGACGGCGCGAGCAAAGGCGCTGTACTGACCCAGCGCCGCGCTGGTCTGGCTCGGCATGCTGGAGAGCATCAGGATCAGCCCGCCACCCTGCGGGTTGGTGGGGCGCTTCAGAGAGTCGCGAGCACTGTGACGTAACTGCCCGGCAAAGCAAGCATCGACGATCAGCAACACCTTGAGGCCGCGGCCAGTCAGGGCATCGGCGCGGGCGAGCAACTCACGGTCGGTCAGGGCAGTGGCGCTGTGCCGCTGCCGGTCGTAGTCGTGCGGCAGAAAGCACCAGGCCTGATTCCCTTGCGTGCGGTCGCCGTGGCCGCTGAAGAACAGCACCGCGAAGTCGCCAGCCTTTGCCGCGGTGGCCAGCTGGGCCAGGTCGCGCGCGATGGCGGCTTTCGTGGCGCTGGCGTCGGTCAGGACGCGGCTCGTCACCTTGCCGAAGACCTTCCCTTGCTGGCCGACGAACTGGGCGGCGAGATCGCGTGCGTCGTTGACACAACCCTTGAGAGGGTTGGCTTTTGCGTAGCTATCGACGCCGACGGACAGGACGTAACAGTCGGGGGTCGGTCCGTCGGCCCGGATTCCGGCGGGGCCAACGAGGAAGACAGCCAGGGCGAGCACAAGGGACGCTCGCGACCAGTTATGTTGCAACTTCATGGGGATTGCTCCAGGGTAGGTAGGATCCGGGCAGGCTGGCTATTGAATTATTCGTGCCCAGGTTGGTTTTGTCACGTGCCTGCACCAAGTTTAGGTCCATTTTTTCCGAAAATCCCGATCTCTGTCCTCGACCACCCTACTGTTGGAAGCAGCCGGCGACTCCGAAACCTGTGCCGCCCCTCCCCGGGAGGGCGCCTGAAACACTCGCTTCCGTCCTGATGAGGAGCGGGAAAATCCTCCGTTGTCTGCCTTACTGTTCATGCGTACAATGAAGTGTTGGCGATTGGATTCCATTCCATTCCTCGCTGACACCCCCAGCGCCTGACCGCGGCGCTGATTCCCTGCGCATCGCCCCGAGAGCCTCATGCGGACACCAACCCACACCCACAACCCGTCATCGAACCCACCACCGTCAATCCGGCCCTACGGCACCGTCTGGCTGAATGAGCTGGCCGCTGCTCCGGTGCTCGACACCGCCTGGCTGTGGCGCGGCTACCTGGCCCGCGGCAACGTGACGCTGCTGACCAGTCAGTGGAAGATGGGCAAAACGACTCTCCTCACTGTCCTGCTCCAGCGCCTGGGCCGCGGCGGTCTGCTGGCGGGCCTGCCCGTCACGCCGGGCAAGGCCGTGGTCGTCTCCGAAGAAAGCCACGCCCTCTGGGCCGCGCGCAGCCGGCACCTGGAACTGGGCGACCACGTCGCTCTGATCGCGCGGCCGTTCCTGGGCAAGCCGGAGGAGGCGCAGTGGCTCGAATTGCTCGAACACGTCGCCGAGATGCACCGCCAGCATGGCGTGGATCTGGTGGTGATCGACCCGCTGGCCGCCTTTCTGCCGGGGCACAGCGAGAACACTGCCGCCGAGCTGCTCGCCGCCGTGCTGCCGTTGCAGCGCCTGACGCAGCTGGGCCTGGCCGTGCTGCTGTTGCACCATCCGCGCAAGCACGCCAGCGACGACGGCCAGGCGGCGCGCGGCAGCGGCGCCTTGACCGGCTTCGCCGACATCCTGGTGGAGATGCACTGGTTCGCGCACGCCGCCGAGGCGGACCGCCGCCGCGTGCTGCGGGCCTGGTCGCGCCTGGACGAGACACCGCGGCAGCTGGTGATCGAGTTGAACGCCGACGGCACGGATTACCGCGTCGTGGCCGACCGGCCGCAGCAGGAGTTCGCGGAGTCCTGGCGGGTACTGGAGGGGGTGCTGCTCGACGCCACCCACAAGCTGACACGGCAGGAGATTCTGGACGGCTGGCCGGCGGACCACGAGCGGCCGCAGGCGAAAACGCTGTGGCGCTGGCTGGAGCAGGCGCTGACGCGCGCGCTGGTGCTGCGTGAGGGCACGGGCCGCCGCAACGATGCGTTTCGGTACTGGCTGCCGGGGCAGGAGGAGCGCTGGCAGAATGACCCGCTGGCGGCGCTGGAGCAGAGCGGGCTGGAGGCGCTGCGGCTGCTGCAGGAACAGCCGGCGGGAGCCTTCGAGCCACCCCACAGGCGACGGAGGAAGTGACAGGCCGGTTCGGGAAAGGGGGCGCAAGGCAGAACGGGGACATTCGCTATTTTTACGCTCTGGAGGAGCGTAAAAATAGCGAATGTCCCCGTTTGTCACGAGTCAAACACGGGCAGCGATGGCGCTCCGCAGACGCCGGAAGTCCTTGCCAGAGGGCGATGTTTGCCGATTGCCGAAAGGGTGAAGGGCGGGGTAGAATGCTGCTGGGCGGGGGTGGCTTTGGGCCGAGCTACTCTATCGGGGGATCGCTGCTCCCCCAGCAGGTCCAATGTGTGGGTCGGCATGGATGCGCTTGACATCCGTCATAGAATCAGCTGGTTTAGCAGCCCGTTGAAAAACCCCTCCCCCGGCCCCTCCCCGCAGCGGAGAGGGGGAAAGACAGCATACGCTCCCCTCTCCGCGCAGGGGAGGGGCCGGGGGAGGGGTTTTTCAACGGGCTGTTAGGGGTGAGGGAAAGCGTATGGCGACCACGAGTCAAGACATCGGCCGATACTTGGAGCAGCAACTCCGCGCGAAGGGGCGCAACGCCGTGATGACCTACGGGGAGTTGTTGGAAGTGTTCAACGATCTCCCCGAATTTACGCAGTCGTGGGCGAGTCACCCACTCTGCAAGATGTTCGGCGACCTAGACATTGAGGACGCCTTCCATAACCGACCGTTCCGGACAGCCATCGTGGTGTCCAAGGACAACGGAGTGCCTGGGGGCGGATTCTTCAAGATGTACGTCGAGCACCGTGATCCAGAGGCCCAAATTCGCTCCGACCTGGACCGGATTA
>DASPXY010000390.1:0-2258 GCA_035637055.1 Gemmataceae bacterium
CGCGTATATGATCTCGCTGCGCCTATTGCCGCACGGGCCAGCGCTGAACGAGCCCCAAGGCGGAGCGGCGAGTTCGCAACCGCTACCCAGCGCGACAATTCGTAGTTCGTCTGGCGATCGCGGCACTCGGCGCGGTAGTCATTTCGCGGCGACCAGAAAACAGCATCGGCTGGTTCATCGAGTTGGGACAGCGTGGTCGGGCGTTTACAGGACGCCGGCTACCCTGCGCTGGCTCCAGCCAATCCGTTGCGCGGCGTGTCCTCAGATGCCTGTACATCGCGAGTGTCCTCGACTTCGTGAGTGGCCCGGTCGTCCTCGTCGGACACTCGTGTGGCGGAGCGGTTATCACCAATGCCGCGGTGAATCATCCCAACGTCAGGGCATTGGTGTACATCGCTGCCTTTATCCCCGACGTTGGACAAACGCTGTCTGACTTGAGCCAGCCGTCCGGCGGGAGTGAGCTCGCACCGACGCTAGTTTTGCGAGGCTGTCCGGCAGCAACCTGCGCACTCGGTATGGAGGGCTACATTAAATTTTAACTCAGTCAGTTTCCGGCAGGTGTTCGCGGCTGACCTTCCCCCCGGCAAGACGGCGGTAATGGCCGCGACCCAACGCCCCGCGTCGTTGGTGACGCTCGTCGAGCCGACGACGGCTGCCGCCTGGAAGAGCGTACCGTCGTGGGCCCTGGTGGCCACCGAAGACCACGCGATCGGCACAGCCAACGTGCGGGCTATGGCGCATCACGCCGGAGCTAAGATCGTGGAGGTTCGTGCCTCGCACGCCGTAATGATCTCGCGGCCCGACGTGGTGGTCCGCCTCATACGTACTGCCGCCAACGCAGTCGACTGAACTCGACGGCCCAACCCATCCGAATCGGCGAAAGTAGCCTTTCAGCCCTACGCCACTGCCGGGCGAGATCCAGTCAGCCGGGCCATCGAAAAGCGGCGCATTTACCCTGGCCGGATCAGGCACCGGAAACTGCATTGTCATGCCAGCTGGGTGCTTCGGGTAGCACTTCTCTTCTTCGTACTGCTTGATGAGTTCGATCACCCAGTATTGCCACCGGGTCGAGTCGCCCCAGGCGGTCGCACCGACCTTCATTTGTTCGGCGAACTTGGGATCAATGACGCCACCGCCGGACGACTCGTTCGCGACCTCGCACAGGACGTTTGGCAGATCGTGCACCGTATCGACGACCTTGCGGATGTACGCCTCCTGGATCGCCTGCACGCGCGGCTCGAGCGGCAGGACCTGGTAGTCGTCGATTGAGCGGATGCCGACGCCGTTCACGTTATTCGCGCCGTGGAATGGGTGGCCGGCGATGTTATCCGGTGCCGCCGTGAGGTGCAGACTGAAGCCCTCGAACAGCATCACCGAGACGTAGATGCCCCGCTCACCCGCAGCGACCACGCGCTCGCGCAAGCGGTCGAAGAAGCCCGGGTCGAAGCGGTCGAGGTCAAACTTCGGCTTGCCGTCTGTGGCCGCGCCGGGGCCGGTCCGCGGCCACGGCTGCGACGTCATGCAGCAGTGGACGCCGGCTATCGGGAGTTGGCCCTTGAACTGCTCCCAGCGCCACAACCGGATGAAGTTGTGGCCGTGCGCCTCGAGGAAGTCGAGGTAGTCGCCGAAGTCGAACCGCTCCGGCTCGGCTGGGCAGTCGAGCCCGAAGCCCAGGCCATCGTGCAAGTTGTTGTTGACGTGCGAGCCAGTCAGGTAGACCAGCCTGTCTTCACGCGAGTCGACTGCGAAGTAGCGCGGGTTGGACTTCGAGACAACGAGGGGACCAACAGCAACGCCAGTTCGCTTTGCTTGCTGGAACGTGTTCCTAACGTCGGGCATGGAGAGCGTCTCCTTTGGCTGCGCAATGAGGTGAGGCCAGGCGGTACGAAAGCCGGATGTCGCCGCGCCGAACACCCGTGCGGCGAACTACGGTGGTCCGCTCGTGCTTCTGACCGCGGACGAGATCTGCCGCCCGCGGCCTGCTTAAACTTGAGACCGCCACTCCGACTGGAGCAGCTGCGCGCACGTGGCAGCTTGGCCGCGTTGCGGCTAAGACTATAGACAATATTTCTGGCCACTTACTCGCACCCACATCTACACGGACCTGGAGCGGCTGGAGGCGCTCGGCTACGTGACGTCGGCCCGAATCGCCCAGGACAGGCTCCCCGACAAGCGCTTGTATGCCCCGACCGTCGAGGGCCTGCGGGTGCTCGACGCCTGGCTCAACGAGCCGGAGCCGGGAACCTACCGCCCGCGAC
>DASPXY010000391.1:0-7451 GCA_035637055.1 Gemmataceae bacterium
TGGGGGAGAAGAGCAAGACGGTCCCGTCGGCGCCAGCGCGGACGGCGGCGCAGGCGGCCGCCGGGGTGGTGCAGCGCACGAACAGCGGCCGCGGCAGGGCGGCTGGCCACGGCGGCGGTGCTTCGGTGCAGGCGAGGGCCCGCGGGTCGGTGCGCCTCCGGCGCGTCGTGCGGTGTCAGGACGAAGTAGCCGCCAGGTTCCTGGTCGCCGTGCCGGGCGCGGTAGACCGAGTCAAGCAGTTCTCGGTCCGCCGGCAGGCAGCAGGGGAGAATGGAGATCGCGTCGAGCACGTCGCGGAAGGCTGCTGTGTTGCGGTGGTGCTCCGGGAAGTCGCACAACACGCCGACGGCGCCGAGAGCCTGCGCGTGGCGGGCCTGGTCGGCGTTGGCAACACGGAGGATGGAGCCCACACAGGCAAAGACGCGCCAGTTCGGCAACGGAAGTGATGTTCATGTCAGCCTTCCTTCCCAGACAGAAACTCAGGGCTCCACCCTGTTTGCTGACGAGGCGGTAGTCTACCAACCGGCCGGCGTCAGCGCCTCTCGGGGTGTGCCATCAGTCAGGCAGTCGCGACGCAGAATTCCCTGGCTTGGCGGCTTTGGCCGGTTTGGCCGGTTTTGCGCGGGAGGGCTCCCGCACGCGAGGCCCGCGACGAACAGCAGCGAGGTTGAAGCATGGAAGTGCAGCGCTCTGGCTGGGTGTACGTAGGAATCGTCCATACCGGCCAAACGGGGGAACGGCTGGCCCCGGCCGAGACCTGCTGCGACCATCAACCGCCGGCTGGTCGCGCTACGCTCCCTAGTGAAGCTGCCCCGGACGCTGGGCATGGTGCCGTGGGCGCTGGAAGTCGAGGGGGTGAAGGCCGAGGCGTATCGCGATCCCCGCGGCCCCGGCGGCCGCGGCTTCCTGCAACTGCTCAAACAGTTGCAAGGCAGGCCAGGGCCAAAGGCGGCACGCGACCGCGCCATGCTTCGCTTGCTGTTCGACCCGGGCTTGCGGCGGGCAGAAGTGGTGCGCCTCGCCGCCAAGAATGACGCTGTCGTGTGCCCGCCAGGGGGTTCTGTCAGTGGGACGTGTCCAGCTGGCGCGAGCTGCGCTCGCCCGAGGGCTACACCAGCGTGGTCACCGGCATCGCCTTTGCGCCGGACGGCAAGCCAATCGTCTCGTCCAGTCACGACGCCACGCTATGGCTCTGGGACGCGGCTAGCGGCAAGGAACTGCGCTGCTTCACCGGGCACACGATGCTGGTGTATTCGCTCACCTTATCGCAGGACGGCAAGCGGCTCGGCTCGTGCAGTTTCGACGGCACGGCGCGGGTGTGGGACGTGGCCACCGGCAAGGAGGCGGCGAAGCTGCCCGCCAGTGACGCGCGGTGTGTCGGCTTCGCGCCGGATGGCAAGTGGCTGCTCGCCGGGGACAAGCTGCTCGACTTCGGCACCGGCAAGGAGGTTCACAATTTCGGGCACGCGATCCCCATGGCCGCTTTCTCCCTGGACAGCAGACGACTGGTGACGAACTCGCACGACACGAGCCTGCTGGTGTGAGACGTGGCCAGGCTGCGGGAGTGCGTTCATTCGGCTGCAGAGCCGGACCGGCACATGCAACATTTCCGCTCGCGAAAATTCTGCATGTGCCCTTTTTCCTTTGTGACCAGGAGATCTGCGATCACTTGCTCCGCCCAAATTCCCGGACGTGCAGTGTGTAGGCTCCGGTGCCGCGCTGCTGGAACTATGTGGCCACGATGCGGTAGGCGCCGTCCTTGGGCGCGGTGAAGACGATGCGCGAATTCAGGTTGGTCGGGCTGATGTCGTCGTTCTCGGCCACGACTTTACCCTTGTCGTCTTCCAGGCGCAGGTAGGTGTCGAACTGCGGGCTGCTCATGTCGATGACGTAGGTCTTCCCGGCGAGCATTTTCAGTTCGTGGACTTGTTGGCCTTCTTTGGCGGTCAGCGTTCCCTTGAAAGTTGTCTTGGTGTAGTTGCTGCGCGCAGCAGTCCGGAGGTGTTCAACGTCCGTCCACAACTTTTGCCAAGCGGCCTGTTCCTCTTGCGGAAGGCGTGATAGCTCTTTGTTGTCGCGAACGGCGACCAGGTCGGGGTCGGTTTGCCAGTGCTTGAGCTGGTTCCGAAGAGCAACAGCGAAGGATGGATTGCTCGTCAACGTCTTGCTTTGTGCGACGACGTCGGCGCGGAGCCAGGCGAGGGCTTGCGTGCGCAGCTTGGCCGGTTCTTTTTCATCAGTTGGCGGCTCGTCTTTTCCCTGGCCCGCGGCAGCCAGGGCGGCGAAGCAGGCGGCGTTGTAGCGAGTGCCAAACCTGTCCGCCAGCTTCGGATCAACCGCGAAGGCGTCGGTGAAGAGGCGGGCGGCAGTTTGGTAGCGCTGTTGCAGGCGGCATACCTCGATCAATTCCCCCCGCTCGGGGTTGTCTTTGGGTTGGTATTCGCCCTTGACGAGAGCAGGGAGCCGGGCGGCAAACTCCGCCTGCCGCTCGCACAGGCGAACCCACTGGCCCGAGGGGTAAGGCCAATCCTTGCGCTGGCTGCCTAACTCATGCCCCTGCTTGAGGTGAACGAGAGCCTGCGAAAAGTGCCCTTGCAGACGAAGGCCCAGGCCCAAGTTGCAATGCGCTTCGGCGTATTGCCGGTCGAGGGCAATGGCTTCCCTGTATTGCTCGATGGCGCCCGGCAGATCTTTTTGTTCGCGTAGGGCGTTGCCGAGGTTGTAGTGTAGCGTTGCGTCATGCAGCTCGAGGGCGATGGCCTTGCGGTAAGCGGCAATGGCTGCAGGGAGCTGCTTCTGGGAGTACAGGGCAAGAGCGAGGTTGTGGTAGGCGCTCGCGAATTCCGCTTCACAGGCAATGGCGTTCTGAAAGGCGGCGATGGCCTCGGGCAACTTCTTCTGTTCATAAAGGCAGTTGCCGAGGCCGAAATAGGCCGCCGTGTATTTCGGATTGAGTTTGATCGCCTCGGAGTAGGCGGCAATAGCCTCGGGCAGTTTCTTCTGGTCACGAAGAGCGTTGCCGAGGTTGTTATGGGGCCGGGCGCAATCCTGTTCGGCACGTCAGTTGCTGACTATGGGCAGCGGAAAAATCTCAAGATTTTCCCAAAAAAGGACTTGCGCCCTCCGTAATTGTGTCCCATGCTTGCCGCATGGCCACCAAGCAACGTCCCGTGGTCGAAGAACACCAACTCACCGGCTTCAAGTATTTCAAGAAGCTGTTGCCGCTGTTTGACCGCTTGCATGATGCGGGCTGCGCCCGCGACAAGGCCCACAACCGCAGCCTCCACTTCGACCACTATGGCGCCCTGATCCTGCTGTACCTCTGCAACCCCATCGTCCGCTCGCTGCGCGCCCTGCAGCAAGCCAGCACCCTCGCCAAGGTCCAGCAGACGCTCGGTTGCCCGCGCACCTCCCTGGGTTCCCTGTCCGAGTCCGCCCAGGTCTTTGACCCCCAGTTGCTGACCGCCATCATCGCCGAGTTGGGCGACCAATTACAACCCCTGGCCCAGGATCCGCGTCTGCAGGATCTGGACCAGGTCGTGACCTTGGTCGATGGCACCTTACTCAAGGCCCTACCGCGCATCACCGAAGCCATGTGGCTGTCTACCCGCACCGGCACCGTCCACCACGCCTGGCGGCTGCACACCCACTTCGATTTGGACAAGCATGTCCCCGTGCGCATGACCCTGACCAACGGCAAGAACAGCGGTCCCTCCGACGAGAAAACCGTGTTGCGTCAGCAACTCCAGGCCGATCATTGCTACGTGATGGATCGCTGGTATGCGCAATTCACCCTCTTCAACGACATCCACCAGGCCGGCAGCAGTTACGTCTGCCGTGTGCGCGACAACAGCGTGTTCACGGTCGTCGAGGAACGGCTCTTGCCGCCCGCCGCCGTGGCCGCCCACGTCGTCCGCGATGTCGTGGTGCGTCTGGGCAGCGACGGCAAGGCCGGTCCGGACCATCGCGTCCGCCTGATCCTGGTGCGGGTCGAACCCCACGCCAAGCGCTCGCACCGCAAAGGCAACACCGGGGCAGGCCCCAGCGACGGTCTGCTGCGCATCGCCACCAACCTGCTCGACGTTCCTGCGGACATTATCGCTCTGCTGTATCTCTATCGCTCTACGATCGAACTGTTTTTCCGCTTCTTCAAGCACGTCCTGGGTTGCCGGCACTTGCTGAGCGACCGTCCTGGCGGGATTGCGATCCAGACCTACTGTGCCATCATCGCCTGCATGCTGATGAGTCTGTACACGGGCGGTAAACCAACGCTGCGCACCTACGAGATGATCTGCTACTTCCTGATGGGCTGGGCCAGCGCCGAGGAGTTGCAGGCGCATCTGGACAAGTTGCACGCCGACGATCGCGCCCGCGCCCACAAGCAGACAAAAGAGAGCCTGTAAGAGGACTCCAGGTCTGCCCGAGCGCACAGGCGTGGCGTGTGCTGCTGCGCGCTGCTGGGCTGGCCGCCAGCGCCCTCCGCAATGCTCCTCCCGTCCGTCCCGCCCGCAACCAGCATTTGTGGAGTAAACCCCTCTCCTAATCACAATCGTGCGCCCCGGCGAAGCGCTCCCGGCACCTGTTGCCCCAAGTTCACTCTCCCAGGCAACTGACGTGCCGAACAGGATTGCTCCCGACCCTTTTTCCGGTCTTTTTCCGGTCTAGGTTTTCTCAGAAAGTGCAGGACAGGATGTCCATGGCCAAAGTCCATGTGCTTCCCCTACTTCCCCCGCCGCCATTTGCCTTCCAGGGACCGGCTATGAGACGAAAGCTCCTTGCCAGTTTTCACCAGCAGCAAATCGTCGTCCGAACCGAAATCTGCTGACATTCGGAAAACCTCATTCGCGCCGACCTCGAACTCCATCGTCCCGTCAGCAAGCCCCCATGCTTTTCCAGTAAAGCTGGTCTCGTATCGTTGCCCCTTGCGATACAGAGGGGGATCAGAGTCATCCTCGTTGTATTTTCCCGTCGCCGAGAACAACACGGTTCCGGTAGCGGTGATTTCCATCGTCGTCTTGTCGTAGTCTACCCACCTGTGCCGATCCCCACCTTGCACCAACTCCCAATTGCCGATGAGTCGCTGATCGAGCGCCTTCCGCTTGCTGGGATCTGACGCTTGGAGCCTATCGCTGTCCCACCTCGGCTCCTTCTCCTTCGCGCCGGATTGCACCATGCTAATCACCCACAGAATCAGCAGAAGTGCCAGCCCACCGCTCACGGCGTAACAGAGCGGCTTCGACTTGTAGACCTCCTTGAACATCTCCTTGGGTTCCGCGACCTGTTGCACGCCTTGAAACTCAGCGACCACCCGCTTATTGAGGAGAGTCAGAAACGCCCAGATCCCCACCCCGACGCCTGCCACCGTTCCGGTGAGTCCGAACAGGATCGACCCCTCGCTGTGATAGCTTTGAATCGACACCATCATGATCCAGAACCACGCGCCAACGCCCATGATGCTGCCCAAGTAGGCAATCACGATGTTCTTTCGCCGGAGGATTTCGACCGCCGCGAAAATGCCAAAACCAGCGTGAATCACGGACATGAGCAGCTTGCACGCACTCCCCGGTGCCATTCGCGACGCCTGCAACATCAGTAGGTCAAGCAGGATCGCCACCACGCCAACGACAATCATCGCCCCAGCCGTCATATTTAGCCAGTGAGCGCCAAAGAGCCCTTCGATCGTGCTGGCGGCGGTCCACTTTTGCGCCCCTTCCTTGAGAACCATCTCGTTCGGCATTAGTTGACCTTGGGCAGCAAGTTGCCGCAGTTGCTCCGAAGAGAAGGGACCGTCCTTGTAGGAACGCTCTTTCCCGCGACGCGCGACATACCACCACTCATGCTGCGATGCAGAAGGGCTAAGCACCTTCCCTTGGCTCACTCCCTCCGCAGTTATCGCTTCTGCCCGCGCCTTCCGCGCCTTCCAGACAGCCGCATATAACCCTACCGCAGCGGTTGCAACGCCGATCAAGGCACCTAGAAATTCCACCATTGGCGACTTTCCTGGGATGATTCTCGGGTTCTTGCGCTGCTGAAAGAATCCATGCAAGCCGTGGGGGAGTGGTAAACTGAGAGTTACTACACCACCCAGCTACCCCTCGCCCCACAGGAGCTTGCCATGACCACCACGATCCCGACCGCCGCCAGCACCATTCTCGCTATCGACCTGGGCAAATACAAGAGCGTCGCCTGCCTCTACGCCGGCAGCCCCGACACTGCCCGCTTTGACTCCTTCACCACCGACCGCGCACGCCTCGCCAAACTCCTCCAACGCTGCCAACCCAGCGTCGTGGTCATCGAGGCCTGCCTGCTCGCCGGCTGGGTCCACGACCTCTGCGCCCACCTCGGCTTTCCTTGCCTCGTCGCCAACACCGCCAGCGAGGCCTGGAAGTTCAAGCACCTCAAACGCAAGACCGACAAAGACGACGCCCTGCGTCTGGCTCAACTCCACGCCCTGGGCCAACTGCCCACTGTCGCCTTGCCGCCGCCGGCCACGCGGCAGTGGCGCAGCCTCATCGCCTACCGCCAGACCCTCGTCGGCCGCCGCGTCGCGGTCCAGAACCGCATCCGCGCCCTGTTCGTCGCCCAGGGCCTGCCCGCCCCGCGCGGCGCCAAGGCCTGGACCGTCACCGGCCTGGACGGCCTCGCCTTGCAGGCCAAACCCCTCGCCGACTGCGGCCCCGACGAACTGTGGCGTGGCTTGCTGCACCTGGCCCTGGCCGAGTACCGCCAACTCCGCGCGCTGCTCGACGACGCCGAAGGGCGTCTCGACGCCTTGGCCAAGAGCGACCAGAGCGTGCAGCTCCTGGAGAGTACCCCCGGCGTCGGCCCACGCACCGCCGAGGCCATCGTCGCCCACCTGCACCAGCCCGAGCGTTTCCAAAGCGGCAAGCAGGTGTCGGCTTACGTCGGTCTGGCCCCCAAGCAGTTCCAGTCCGGTGAAACCGACCGCCGTGGCCGCATCACCCGCCGCGGCCCGGCGCTCTTGCGCAAGTTGCTGGTCGAGTGCGCCTGGGTGATGCTGCGTTACAATGGCTGGGCGCGGGCCGTCTACCTGCGGCTGACGCACGGCGGCAAGGCACGCAAGAAGCAGGCGATTGTGGCGTTGGCCCGCAAGCTGTTGGTGCGCTGCTGGGCCATGCTCCGCGACCAAAAACCCTGGCGGGATAAAACCCCAGCGCCGGCGGTGGCCGGCAGCACCTAGTGGTCCGCCACTGTTGAGTTGTCATCACGGTACTGACTCGCTACTCCTGAAGCAAGACATCCCTTCAGGAGCGAGCCATGAAGAAGTACAAGGTCACCCTGACCGCCGAGGAGCGCGAACAGTTACAGGACTTGATCGCCCAGGGCAAGGCGTCCGCCAAGAAATTGGCCCACGCACGCATCCTGCTCAAGGCCGATGCCGCTGACGATGGCCCTGCCTGGGACGACGCCCGCATTGCTGTGGCCCTCGA
>DASPXY010000392.1:0-4403 GCA_035637055.1 Gemmataceae bacterium
CGTGTGCAAGACCGCGAGCACAGGAAGAGGACACGTTCGCGGTGGCAGCGAGGCAATGATCTCGCTCCCATCGCGAACATGCACCGACGGCTACTTCGACGGCTCGGCCGGCTTTTTATGCTGCCGGAGTGCGAGGCGAACTATTGCCCCAACGCCCGGAGGGCCTCCTTCGCGGGTTTGTTCTCGGGATCCTCCTCCAGAAGGTCGTTCAGTTGCTCGCTCGCTCGGTCCAGTTCACCGCGCAGAGCCAGGTAGATCGCAGCAGTGACCTTGAACTCCGCGAGTTGACTTGACGACGGCGATTCGCCGAGTGCTTTCCAGGCTACCCCCATTGCGGAGCTAACTTCGTCCAGCACGCGCGGGTCGTCGCTGCGTTTCAGAAGAATGGCCGCAAGCCCGAGGCTGGCACGGAAATCTGTCGGCTCCAATTTCAGGGCGAGGCGGAGTTGTTCTTCAGCCTTGTCAAGCTGACCAAGGTCGATGTGTGCCCGTGCGAGACAGTAGCGATTGTGCGCCGAGTCCCTATACCGGACTCGATCATTGGCGGCTTTGAGAGTACGGTCGTGCGCTCCCAGTTCGGCCAGTGTCGCCTGAAGCAATTCCCAGGCGTTGTCCCTTGAGGGATCCAGAAGAACGGCCCGTTCGAGGCACGTCACCGCCTGAGCGGTGTCGCGAGTGATCCAGGCGTACAGCATCCCCTGGACTTCCAGAGCGCCTGCAGCTGCGCGCGCGTCCTGGCCCTGGCTGATTTTTTCCAACCGCCCCAGGGCAACGCGGAGCGAGTACCGCTCTTTTTCAGAAAGACACTGAAGCGCCGACTTTTTCGTTGCGTCGATGGTGGAAAGCTGTCGACTGAGCGCCGGGAACACTTCGCTGAAGATGGCGATCGTAACTGCCCGGTAGTCGTCGGGCTGGAGTTCTGCCGCCTTGCGCAGATCCGCGACGCAGGCAGGTGGGAACGATGAGTCAAAGGGGGTAGGGCCTTCCTCCCCAGCGAGCATGCGAAGACCGCACAGGATCTGCCCGACACAAATCCGATGCGCTGCGCGCCCAGCGTAGGGGAGCGCTTCCCCAGGAGCAAGGCTTACTGCCTTGTCGAAGCACTCCTCGACCTCCTGTTGCAAGTCACGCCACTTCTGGACACGTTCGGGTGATGGCTTTTGCTGAAGAATGAGCGCGACACACCCGCCTTTTCCCTTCCACCCTCGTTTTGGTGCATCCAGGAGGATCCGGTGCCGCTTGTGATCTAGGAGCACGCCCAAGGTGTGCCAGCACTGCCACGCCTGCGGGGTAGCCGCGATAGTCTGCCGTAACAGCGCTTCGGCCTCCGCTGCCTTGTTGTCGGCGGTCAGCGCCAGGGCATACTCCGCCAGGAGGGCGGCATCGGCGGGTTGCTTCTGCAACTGCTCACAGTAGAGGCTGACCGCCTTGGCAAAGCACTCCTTTGCTTCCGTCTCGGCGTTATCTAACTCGTCGTACTGACGTCCCAGCCGGTAGTAACGCGGCGCGTCGCTGGCATCGCCCTTGAGGGTGGTCTTCAACTTGTCGATCTCGCTGCGCGGATCACTTTTGTCTGCGGCGAAGGTAAACTTACCGGTGCAATTCACCCCGGCGAAGAACATCGTCTCGATCGACGGCATCTTCGCCGCTTTGCGCAATTTCTCCTTGTCCACCGTCTGAGACGTGGCCTTTCCAGTGAGGATGGCGGCGATGGCCAGCGCAATGACTGTGGAACGCATACCGGGCACCTCCTTGTTCCCCGAATGACCTCCCGAAAGGGTCAAGGGGGCGCGGATACTACCCGCTGGCCTTTCCCACGACAACCCCAAGCCCCGGCGCTTCCGGCACACTCAACCGATCGGCGTCGTAAGCCAGCGGTTGCTGCGACAGCGATTGCTCATAGTAGACCGGCCCGATCAGGTCGCCGGGGAAGCGCTCGCATTGCAGGTTCGCCGTGCAGACCGTGACGTGAGCCATCGCCGCCGTGGCGACCTCGCGCTCCAGGTTACTGCCGATCGTGCAGGGAATGCCCGCGGCCTCGGCAAGTTTGGCGATCTGCTGAGTCGCACGAACACCCCCGTGTTTGCCGGGGTACAGGCTGAGCACATCGGCCGCTTGCTGGCGAATCACCTCCAAAGCGTCCTGTGGCGTGAAGACGCTCTCGTCGGCCATGATCGGAATGCCGCTGCGGCGCCGTACCTCCGCCATCGCCGCATGGTCGCCGCGCCGCGTCGGCTGCTCGAACAGCGCCACGTCGAGCTTTTCCAGCCGCGGAGCCACCCACACCGCTTGATCGACCGTGTACCCGCCGTTGGCGTCCACCGACAGCCACACGTCCGGCCCGATCGCCTCGCGCACCGCCCGCAGCCGTTCGACGTCCACACGCGGATGCTCGTGCCGGCCCACCTTGACCTTGATCGAGCGCCAGCCGCGCTCGACCATGCGCCGCGCACGCTGCGCCGCCAGTTCCGCCTCGACGGCGCCGACGACGAACTTCAGACGGATGCCCTGCTTCGCCTCGGCGTCGCGGCCGCCGAGCAACTTGTAGACCGGCACGCCGAGCGTCTGCCCTTGCAGATCGAGCAGAGCCATCTCGACCGCCCCCTTCGCGAAACTGTTGCCGAAGGCGGCGCGGTCCATGCGGCGGCTGATCCATTCGACGTCGAACGGATCGGCGCCGACGACGAGCGGAGCGAGTACCTGCTCGATGAGGGCGATCGTCCCGGCCTGCGTCTCGCCGCTCCAGACGCTGGTGACGCTCGCCTCGCCGAGACCGACACGGCCGGCTTCGTCGTGGACGCGCACCAGCACGTACTGGCCGACGAGGTGCCGTCCGAGCGAGCTGATAATCGCGAGGTCCGGAACGATGGTGCCGCTGATCGGCTCGGCGTGGATGGCGGTGATCGGCATGATGTACCCTCGTCGGTGGCGTTCTCCTTGGCGCCCGAGTTGACCCGCACTCGCTCCGCGAGTGCGCTACATTACTTCCCGATGCAGAAGCGACTGAAGATGCGATCCAGCAAATCGTCCGTGTAAACAGCGCCGACCAGCGCGCCTAACTCCTCCAGGGCGCAGCGCAACTCCAGCGCGAGCAATTCCGGGGGTTCCTGATTGACGACGAAGGTGTGCGCCTGGCGCAGGTGTACCAGGCACGCCTCGACGTGATGGCGACAGCGGCTCAGGCTCGGCGCCAGCGCCGGGCGTCGATGTCGCCGCGCTCGCTCGGCCAGCAGCGTCCGCAGTTCACTTAGCCCTGTCCTCTGGACGGCGCTGGTCGCGAGCACGTCCGGCGGTCCCGGCGCCAGGTCGCACTTGGTCGCGATCGCCACGACCGGCGGGGCCGCGCGCTGCCGCAGCGCTTGCTCCTCTTCGCTCGCAGCCAATCCCGCGTCCAGGCAGAGGAGCACGAGGTCGGCCTGCTGCATCTGCTCGCGTCCGAGCGACTGCGCCTGTCCCTCGACCCCGTTGACGCTGTCACACCAGCCCGCGGTATCGACCAGTTCCACCACCACGCCATCAAGTTCCAGGCGGCGGATGAGGTAGTCGCGCGTCGTGCCGGGTTCGGGACTAACCAGGGCGGCGTGTGCTCCGGCGAGGGCGTTGAACAGACTGCTCTTGCCCACGTTCGGCCGGCCCGCCAGCACCACGCGAAACGGCCGTTCGCCGAGGGAGCGCTGGTCAAGTTGACGACGCAGCAGCGTCACCAGCGCCAGTCCCTTGCCCAGCCGGCGCATCAGCTCGTCATCCTCCACAAACCGGATGTCTTCCTCGGTGAAATCCAGGGCGGCCTCGACGTCGGCGAGCAGATTGAGCAGATCCTCGCGCAGTTCCTGCAGCGGCCGGGCGACGCCGCCGGCGAGTTGGGCGAGGGCCTGCTTCAACTCGTCGCGCGTGCCGGCCTCGATGACCGCCAGGACCGCCTCGGCGCGCGTCAGGTCGAGTTTGCCCGCGAGGAACGCTCGCAGGGTGAACTCACCGGGCTGGGCGGCGCGGGCGCCGGCTCCCAGACAGGCGGCGATGAGCAAATCGAGCAGCGGTGGACAGGAAATCGTGTGCAACTCGACGACCAGCTGTCCCGTGTAGGTGCGCGGCGCGGGCCAGACGTAAAGCGATGCCGGCAGCGGTGCCGCGATCCCGGGCAGGCGCACCTCGCCCTCGTAGCAGCGTCGCCGAGTTGGTTCGATGGGTGTCTGAGAGTGGAAGACCGTGCCGGCTACGTGGAGGGCGTTGCCGCCGCTGAAACGCACAATCGCTCGGGCGCCGGGGCCGGGCGCCGAGGCCAGGGCGACAATGGTGTCCTGCGGATCGGGGAGCATGGTCCGAGTTTGGTGAGCCGCGAACGTCAGCGACCGGAGGTGAGCAAGCACTCTCCGCACGCTCAACAGTAGTTTCAAGGGGAGACG
>DASPXY010000393.1:0-5949 GCA_035637055.1 Gemmataceae bacterium
CTGAACTCCGACGCGCCACGTGGCGACGGACGGGGCGGCGCTGTCGCAGTGATTTCCAACTCTGCGGTTCTGGTCAACGTCACACTTGCCTTCAATGAGGCTGCCCGGGGGCCGCTCGGCGACCCGAACACCGGAGTCGCCTTCGGCGGCGGTGTCGCTGTTCTCAGCAGCACCCTCACCCTGCGCAATTCCATACTTGCCAGCAACGCGCCGGTGAATTTCTTCGGTGGGATCACCGACAGCGGATACAACTTCAGTTCCGACGCCTCGTTCGTCTTCTACGCTACGGGGAGCCGCACGAACATTGACCCGGTTCTCGGCCCGCTCAGCACCAACGGCGGTCCCACCCGCACGATGGCCTTACTCGCCAATAGTCCGGTCCGTGACGTGATCCTGACAAACTACCCGACGGTGGACCAGCGAGGCATTGCGCGTCCGCAAGGCGCCCGGGCGGACAGCGGCGCGTTCGAGTTCGCGCAAACGCTCCCGACGTTCGTCGTTCAGCCGACGGGAACCAACGTTGTCCGGGCGGGAACGAACGTCACTTTTCAAGCCTCGGCCGAGGGACCCGGTCCCATCGGCTATTCCTGGATCAAGGATGGCGCGCTGTTGTCCGGTGCGACCGGCACAACGCTGGCTCTGACCAACGTGCAAGGTGCCGACAGCGGCGATTATGCTGCCATCGCAATGAACAGTTCCGGCGCGGTCACGAGCACGGTCGCGACGCTGATCGTGGATGTGCAGCCGTTCATCCTCACGCAGCCCGGCGACATCAGTTTGGCCCCTGGCGCTTCTACCTCGCTCGTCGCGGTCGCGAGCGGTCCTGCGCTCAGCTATCACTGGCTTCATAACGATCTGCAGGTATCTGTCGAAACCAACGCGACATTGACCATCAGCAACGCGATGCCCGGCGTGCAAGGCACGTACCAGGTCATTATCACCAATTTCGCCGGCTCGGTTACCAGCCGCGTCGCTACGGTCACGTTCAACTCGCTTGCGTTGAGCATCCTCAGTTCGCCGCAAAGCGTGACCGTGGGGGAAGGCCGCTCCGCGAGCTTCAGCGTGCTGGTTTCGGGCGTCTTGCCGATCAGCTACCAGTGGACGTTGGCAAACGTTGCCCTGCCAGGGGCAACCAGCAGCGATTTGACTTTCGCGAACGTGAGCCGGACGAATGCCGGCACCTATCGGGTCGTGGTGTCGAATGCTTACCTCACCCTGATAAGCGCGCCGGCGCTGATGACGGTCGTGGCTGTGCCCGTGCTCTCCATTGCCGCCCAGGGCAGGGACGTTGCGATCACGTGTCTGGGAGACCCGGGCGGCGTTCACCGGCTCCTGGTCGCCACCAACCTTGCGCCGGGCGCGATCTGGTTTCCTCTTGCCACGAACACATTTCCGGGAAGCGGCAGTTTCACCTGGACATTTCCGGCGCCGGTGAGCGGCTCGGTTTACTTCCGCGTACTAACGCCGTGACGGCGCCGCGGATCGGGCGGACGAAGTCCGTTCTTTGAGTCTTTTGACTCGTGGACTGCCGGAATCCGGTGTGCCTACTCCAGGAGCATTCGGCCCGACACGCCAGGCTGGACTTTGTCTTCGGGATTGTCGAAGAGCACTTTGATCTTCCGCAAGCCGCTGGCGGGGTCCACTACCGGGGAGATGAAAACAATCTTCCCGCGGAGGTCCACCATCCCGGCGCCCGTGTCGATTTCCATTTTCACGGTCTGGCCGAGCTTCAGCCCGGCGGCAAGCCTGGCTTCGATGTTGGTGATGAAGTAACACCGGCGGGTGTCCACCACGCGCACCAGGGGCTGATAGGGCTGACAGGCCTCGCCCACCTCGAGCATGATCTCCGTGATGGCGCCGGACAGGGGTGAGATCACCTGGCGCCGGCGCAACTGTTCCTCCGCGATGTCATGTTCGACCGCGGCGATTTTGTATTCCGCCTCCTTTTTTTCCACTTCTTCCTTGCTGATGCCCTTCGTGGTTTTGAACAACTTTTGCGTGCCGTCGAAGTCGCTCCATTTCTGGTCGCGCACGAGTTTGCGACGTTCGACTTCGAGTTTCTCCAACTTATTGTCCAGCTCCACCAGGACGGCGCCCTCGTTGACGAAGTCGCCTTCCTGGAACTTTCTGGCGGCGATGATGCCGGGCACCGCAGCGCTCAGGGTTACATCGAGGAACGGCTCGGTGATGCCGGCGCAAGGCTGCAGGTCTGCGGCTTGCGCACAGAATGTCAGCACGAACGCCGCCCAGGTTTTAACGAGGAGAAAGCGAGGGAAGGGGAGCGATAAATTCCGGAAAGACCGCCGCAAGTGTCTGTAGCGTTTCATGCTTGTCGAATTACCTCTGTGTTCTCGGCGTTTTGGTTTCATCCCACTCGTCAATAGCCTCGCGACAAAGGCGCAAACGCTTTCTCGTAACCGGTCCGGTTCATGGGCGGCTTTGTGGCGCGGTGGATTTCTCCTGCGCTCCCGGGAATGGCTTCCGTTCCTCGTAAGTGAGCCGCAAATCTTTCAGCAAATCGCGATATTGTTGCTTCGAAATGCCTGCCTGCCTGAGCAGATCTGCCGTCCGTCGTTCGATTTCCTTTTGTGGAAGATCGAGGTTGCGCGACTTCAGGACCGTGCCTTGAACCAACTCCAATTCAAGCCGTGCCCGCTCATTTTGCACTTGCGCCTCGACGACGGCGTTCCTGGCTTCAAACAGGCTGGCCTCCACTTCCAGTACCCGGCGGCTGTCGATCCTCCCAATTTCCAAACGGTCGAGTTCGGTGTCAAGCAGGCTTCGGTTGAAGGCCACAATCTGCTCGTGGTCACCAATGGCTCCGTGCGTGCTGCGAATTCTCCGCAGGGCTGTATCGAGACCGTTGAGGATCTGCGTCTCGATTTCCTTCAGGGTGACAAGGGCCTGTTGCTTGCGCAATTTGGCAGCGTCCAGGTCGTTCCTCGCTCTGATCCCTCCGCCCAGCGGAATGCGCCACTCAATGCCGGCGGAGACTGACGGAAATCCTCGATGCTGCACGTCGTCCCACGAACTTTGGGGGTCCGGCCCCAGCCCATTCAAGCCGTAACTGGCTTTCAGATCGACCTGTGGCAGGCGCTGGTTTCTGGCATAGGCGATCCGCACGTTTTCCTGTTCCATCCGCTTGACCTGGCCGAGATAATCAGGGTTCGTCTCGAAGGCGATTTTACCGCTTTCCGCGAACTGAGGCAAAACACCCGAACCACTTGGCGCATCGATCGGGCGCAGGACCGGCGTTGACTCGGGTGCAACCTGAGAAATGAGTGTCAACATCTGGGCCGTCGTCTCGAAATAATTCTGCTCGGCTTCGGCGAGCTTCGACTTGCGCTGCGCCAGACCGGCTGTGGCCTCCAGGACTTCCAACTCGGAGCCTCTGCCGGCCTGAAGCCGCGCTTCATTGTCCCGAACCAGGCTTTCAGCCAGCGCGGTGGACTCGCGAAGGAACCGCACCTGCTCCTGGGCCAGGTAAAGATTCCAATAGGCGGCTTCCGCGGTGGCGACGACGCGCATCATCTGCCGTCGGTACTCCTGATAAGCCACGTCCGACGCCAGGGCCGCCAGGCGAATGTTTGACAGCGTTGCAGAGAACCAGGCGTTCTTGAGCAAGGGTTGGGTGAGGCTGATGCCGGCAAATGTCTGGAACTCACCGCGGGTCCTGTTGGTGAAGATGGTGCCCAACGGTGGGTCCTGCAAGTTGTTCCGCAGATCCCGCAGAAAGTATCCCAGCTGAATTCTGGCGCCCGTGGGAATGAGTGCTTCCACACCGGCATGGTAGATATTGTTCTCCTCGTCGAACGTGAAGACACCGCTGCTGCGCCGTTGTTCGGTCGTATTCTCGCGTTCATTTTCCACGCGGTCGTACGACAGGAGAGCTTCCGGCTCAAACACTCCACGTTCTGACTTGAACCGCTTCTGGGCGATCTTCAATTCGAGCACACGAACCTGGAGGCTTTCGTTGCGCTCGATGACCATTTGCAGAAAGTCGCGCAGGGTCAGGTCGTTGGTTGCCCCCGGCTGGATGGCGGCCACCACCGCAAGCGACAGGAATCCTGCCATCGTTGCGAAGAATGCGACGATCCCGGCGACGAGCTTATACCCTGAC
This sequence comes from Gemmataceae bacterium, assembly GCA_035637055.1. Taxonomy (GTDB): domain Bacteria; phylum Planctomycetota; class Planctomycetia; order Gemmatales; family Gemmataceae; genus DASPXY01. The sequence goes on from DASPXY010000393.1 coordinate 4,121, forward strand.
AGAAGAGAACATTTGGAGGTGTGTAACCGTTTCACAACTTGACAGCGGCTCAATAGCAGACCGTATTGAGGCAGGTCAACGGCAATCGGAGATCGCAGGGTCAGGAACTCAAGACTTGAAATTTGACCGCCGTTTATGCGAACAAATCGGACACTATGACGAGTAAGGCGCACCTGACGTCCCTCCCGCCGCTTATTCGGGAGCGCCCAACTTCTGTCCGTCGGGTTCCGACGCCTTCCGACCTGGCCCGGGTCCGCGGCAAAGTCCTTACCTTCTCGCCCGTCGTGGGCCTGGCCAGTGGCGTGCAAAAGGTGCTTGTGCCCTTCCCTGATGCCGGCGGCAGAATTTTGCCGAGTGTCGCCGCCAAGAGATTGATCGGATAATTCGAGATTGTGCCGGCGCAAAGAACCACGACATGATCCGCGACGCGAGAAACCAAACCGACGCATTCGCCCCGGCGTTGCGCAAGTTGGAGCAGTGGCGGCGGTTTACCGGCGCGCCGGCGATTTTCTGGCCCGGTCTGCTGGAAGCCCTGTCGCTTCTGTCGGGGGCGCAGGCTGGTGCGCTGCTGCGCAAGACGGCCGCCGAGCCGAACGATTGGCGGCGTGTGGCGGTCTGGCCGCCCGGTGCCACGCCCGGTCCCGGGATGCAGATGTTTTTCCGCGCGCTCGACGAATTGGGTAATGCCGCCGAACAACAGGAACACGCGGTGCGGCTTCTGAACGGAGCTGCCGGCTCGCCTGGTTCCGACTGCGGCATCGCGTTGCGGCTGGATTATGAATCGGAGCCGGAAACGTGGGTCGCCGCGTTTTACCTGCCGTCCGCTGCGGAGCCGCAGGCGACCGCGGTCGTAAGGATGCTTCGACTGGTCCAGCACACGCCTTCCGTTTATCGGCTGCAACGCTCCGCCCAGCAGGCGCAAGTCGCCCTCTCGCAGTTCACCTCGGTGCTCGATCTGATGGCGATGCTGGACGCGCAGCAACGCTTCATGCCGGTCGCCATGACGCTTTGCAATGAACTCGCTTCGCGCCACCAGTGCGACCGTGTCAGCCTCGGCTGGCTCGATGGCGAATACGTCCGACTGCAGGCCATGAGCCATACCGAAAAATTCGAGCGCAAGATGGACGCCGTCAAATCACTGGAACAAACGATGGAGGAATCCTTCGACCAGGATGAAATCGTCTCCTGGCCCGCCGCGGAAGGGGACACCCGTGTCGCGCGCGATCACGAGAAATACGCGGAGAGTCAGAAAGTCAAATTTCTCTGTTCGGTTCCTCTGCGGCTGGGCGGCGAGCCGCAGGGCGTCATCACTTGCGAACGCAGCGACGAACCATTCCTCGAAGAAGAGCAGCGCCTGCTCGCCCTCTCTGCGGAGATGGCGGTGCGGCGGCTAAGCGAATTGAAACGCACCGATCGCTGGTTCGGCGCCCGCGTGGCGATGGCGGCCCGCGAGCAACTGGCCGGGGTCGTCGGCGTCCGGCACACCTGGGCCAAGGTGACGGCAGTCCTGGTAGCCATCGCGCTGGCCGTGTTGTTCTTCGGAGGGATGACTTATCGCGTGGAGGCGCCGTTCATCCTGCGCACGGACAACGTTACGATCCTGGCCGCGCCGTTCGAAGGATATATCGAAGAAGTGCCCGTGCGGATTGGTGATCCCGTAAAGCCGAATGACGTCTTGCTGAAGCTCGACACGCGCGAGTTGCTGCTGCAGGAAGCGGCCTTCGCCGCCGATCTGGATCGTTACACGCGCGAAGCGGAAAAGGCCCGCGCCACCAATGCGCTGGCGGAGATGCGCATCTCCCAGGCGCAAGCCGATCAATCCCGAGCCC
>DASPXY010000394.1:0-4439 GCA_035637055.1 Gemmataceae bacterium
CCTTCATCCTTCCTCCTTCATCCTTTGGAGGCGGCGGGCGCTGCGATGCTGATCTGGTTCTGGCTGTTCTTCGTGTTCGTCATCGGCCTGGTCGTGGGCAGCTTCCTCAACGTCTGCGTCGCCCGGATGCCGTTCGAGAAAAGCCTGCTCTGGCCCGGGTCGCGCTGCGGCAACTGTCTGCAGCCGATCCGCTGGTACGATAACCTCCCCGTCATCAGCTATCTCGTCCTGCGCGGCCGCTGTCGCACCTGTGGCGTCTCGTTCTCACCGCGCTATTTCTTCGTCGAGCTGCTGACCGGCCTGGGCTTCTCCGGCCTGTTCTACGTCGAAATGGTCCTCAATGTCCACGACTGGCCACATCGCGGGCAGCCCTGGGCGATCGCGCAAGGTCTCTATCCCTGGCAATGGTGGGCGGGCTACGCTTACCATGCGCTGCTGTTCTCCTTCCTGATGGTGGCGTCGGCGTGCGACCTCAGCGGCCGCTGGATCCCGTTCCCGTTGACGTTGACGGGCACCTTCGTTGGCCTGATCGGGGCCGCGTGCTTTCCCTGGCCGTGGCCGCACACGCCGGAGGACATCGTCGCCCGCGTGCGCGGCTTGCCGCCAATCGAGCAGAACATGTTCAGGAATGGGCCGTGGTGGCAGATGGACTTTCAGGTGCCGCAGGGGCTTTATCCCTGGCCGATGTGGGGCCCGCTGCCCGACTGGGCGCCGATGGGCTCCTGGCAACTCGGCCTGGCGACCGGGCTGGTCGGGATGCTCGCCGGCACGTTCGTGATGCGGGCGGTCGCCTTTCTGTTCGGCACCGGTTTGGGGAAGGAAGCGCTCGGCCTGGGCGATGCCGACCTGATGATGATGGCCGGCGCCTTCCTTGGCTGGCAGGCCGTCATCATCGCCTTTTTCGTGAGCGTGTTCCCGGCCCTGGTCTTCGCTGTCGTGCAGCTGATCGTCCACCGCGACAATTCGCTGCCGTACGGCCCAAGTCTCGCCGCAGGGATTATCATTACCATGCTGGGCTGGGCCTGGATCGGGCCGCGACTGCAAATCCTGTTCTTCTGGGGCGGTCTGATGCTCGCGCTGGCCGTTGTGGGAGCGGCGTTCATGTTCGGCTCGGCTTATGTCTTGCGACTCGGCCGGGGAAGGAGTACCTCGTGAATCGGATCGTGATTGTCGATTATGGCATGGCGAACCTGCGAAGCGTGCAGAAGGCGTTCGAGAAGGTCGGCCACGCCGCCGAGATCACCGGCGACCCAAATCGCCTCGGCGACGCCGACAAGCTGGTGCTGCCCGGCGTCGGCGCATTTCGCGATGCCATTCGCCGTCTGCGCGAGGCCGACCTGGCGGGGCCGATTATCGAGCACATCCGCGCCGGGCGGCCGTTTCTGGGCATCTGCCTCGGGTTGCAACTGCTGTTCACGACGAGCTACGAGGACGGCGAATACCGCGGCCTGGACCTGTTCCCCGGCGAGGTCGTTCGGTTTCAGAACCTGCCGGGGCTGAAGGTGCCGCACATGGGCTGGAACCAGCTCCGCCTCCGCAAGCCGGCGGCACTGCTGCGCGAGCTGCCGCCCGAGCCGGCCGTCTACTTCGTCCACTCCTATTACGTCGTCCCGAAAGACGCCAGCGTGATCGCGACCGAGACGGATTACCCGACGCCGTTCACGTCGATGATCTGGCACGAGAACGTCTTCGCGACGCAGTTTCACCCCGAAAAAAGTCAGCGCGTCGGCCTGGCGATGCTTCACAAATTCGCCACATTGCGATAAACTTCCAGCTACGTGAAGCGACTCACCTGTCTTGCTCCCCTCTCCCCTTGCGGGGGAGGGGAGAAGGACGGCGCAACGGCTCAGGACAGTTGTCTCATGCATCTCCTTCCTGCCATCGACCTGCGCGGAGGCCAGTGCGTCCGGCTGCGGCAGGGAGACTACACCCGCGAAACCGTCTTCGGCGACGACCCCGCCGCGATGGCCCGGCGCTGGGTCGAGCAAGGCGCCCGTTGGCTACACCTCGTTGACCTCGACGGCGCGAAAGAGGGACATCCCGTCAACGGCGTGAGCGTCCGCGCCATTGCCAAGGCGGCCGGCGTCCCCTGCCAACTCGGCGGCGGATTGCGTACCGAGGACGACATCGCCGAGGCGCTCTCCTGGGGTGTCGAGCGCGTGATCCTCGGCACGCGCGCCCTGAAAGATCCCGACGGTTTCAAGGCCCTCTGTCATCGCTTTGCGGACAAGCTCGTCCTGGGCATCGACGCACGCGGCGGACGTGTCGCCACCGAGGGCTGGCTCGAAGTGTCCGAGTGTTCTGCCCTCGACCTGGCGCGGCGCTGTGCCTCCTGGCCGCTGGCCGCGATTGTCTACACGGACATTAGCCGCGACGGTATGCTACTCGGGCCGAATCTGGACGCGATGGCCGAGATGGTAGCCGCGGTGCGGTTGCCGGTCATCGCTTCCGGCGGCGTGACCACACTCGACGACATCCGCCGGCTGGCTGGCGTCGGCCTCGCCGGTTGCATCGTGGGCCGTGCCCTCTACGAGGGGCGGTTGGATCTGGCAGAAGCTATCGCAGTGGTGAGTGGTGAGTGGTGAGTGGTGAGTGGTGAAGAGATCAAGCCCCCGGGCCGCGGCCCGGGGGCTTCGGCACTCACCACTCACCACTCACCACTCACCACTCACCACTCTCTCCTTGGGAGGAATTCATGGCCAAGACTCGTGTGGAAGACATTCGCGATGTGGCACTGGTGGGGCACGAACAGGCCGGCAAGACCTCGCTGGCCGACGCCCTGCTGTTCAAGGCCAAGGCGGTCGAGCGGCGCGGCAGCGTGGACGATGGCAGCAGCGTCTCCGACTACGACGACGAGGAGAAGGAGAAGAAATACTCCATCGATACCAGCTTGCTCAACCTGGAGTACAAGGGCAAGAAGGTCTACCTTCTCGATACGCCCGGCAAGCCTGATTTCGTCGGCTCTGCTCTCGGGTCGCTCAACGCCGTCGATACCGCCGTGATCGTCGTCTCCGCCCCCAGCGGCATCCAGGTCAACACGCGCCGCATGTTCAACGAGGCCGGCAGACGCGGCCTGGGGCGCATGTTCGTCATCAACAAGATGGACGCCGACAACGTCCATTTCGACCAATTGCTCTCCGCCTTGCAGGACTCGTTCGGCAAGGCGTGCGTCCTCTGCAACGCCCCGATCGGCCAGGGGCCGCAGTTCAGCGGTGTCGTCGATGTGCTCAACCTGCCCGCCAAGACCGATGGTGTGCTGGTCGACGTCGCCGCGGCCCGTTCCAAGTTGGTGGATGCCATTGTCGAGGTGGACGAGGCCCTGATGGAGAAGTTTCTGATGGAGGGCACCGTCACCGGTGAGGAGCTGGCCGCCGCGTTCCCGAAGGCCCTCGCCGCCGGCACCGTCATTCCGATCTTTTGCACCTCCGCCAAGAAGGACCTTGGCGTCGCCGAACTGCTCGACGCGATCGTCAATTACGGTCTATCGCCGGCCCAGGCGAAGCGGCGCACCGCGACCAGGGGCAGCGGCGACAAGGCGGCCGAGGTCACGTTGGAACCGAGCGAATCCGGTGAGTTCGTCGCGCAGGTGTTCAAGACCTTGTCGGACAAGTTCGTCGGCAACCTGAGCTTCTTCCGCGTCCTGTCCGGCAAGCTGACCGCGGAGCAGCCCATCGTCAACGCCCGCACCGGCAAGTCGTCACGCACCGGCGGCCTTTTGCTGATGCAGGGCAAATCGCAGAAGAACGTGCCGGAGGCGGTGCCGGGCGACATCCTCGCCGTCGCCAAGATCGAGGATCTGGGCATCGGCGACACGATCGGCTCGGCTGCGCACGGGGCGAAACTGCCGCGGCCCGCGTATCCTTCGCCGATGTTCGGCCTGGCGGTCGAGCCGAAGGCACGCGGCGACGAGCAGAAGATCTCCGGCGCGCTGCACAAGATCTCCGACGAGGATCCGACCTTCAAGGTGGACCGCGACTCGCAAACGAAGGAGATGGTCATCCGAGGCATGAGTCAGCTGCACCTGGACATGATCCAGCATCGGCTCAAGAGACGGTTCGATGTCGAGGTCATCACCAAGGAGCCGAAGATCCCGTATCGCGAGACGATCACAAGCAACGCCGACGCCGAGCATCAGCACAAGAAGCAAACCGGCGGCCGCGGTCAGTACGCCAAGGTGCTCATGCGGGTCTACCCGCTCAAGGATCTTAATATCTCCACCAAGGAGGAATTCTTCGAGCGGTTCGCCAACAAGGATCGCTTCGAGAAACTCCGCGTGGACAGCAGCCACTACGACGAGGAACACAACTTCGGCTTCGTCGATCACATCGTCGGCGGGACGATCCCGAACCAGTTCATCCCCGCTGTGGAGAAGGGGTGCAAGGAGCTACTGGAGACTGGCGCGCTCGCGGGTTACCGCATCCAGGACGTGGCGGTGGAAG
>DASPXY010000395.1:0-4117 GCA_035637055.1 Gemmataceae bacterium
TACTGGAGGACGACGATGAAACGGACTAACAAGGCGACCGCGAAGAAGCACCCCCCCTTGCGTTATCTGGTGTTCCTGCGGCGCACGGCTACTGGCTACAGCGTCGATGTACCCGACCTGCCAGGCTGCGTGGCCGCCGCCGGAACCCTGAAGACCGCGCGCCGCTTGATTGCTGAGGCGATCGGCCTTCACCTCGACCTCATGCAGCAGTCCGGCGAAGCCCTCCCAGCCCCAAGGCAAAGCATCGAGTTTACCGTGGACGAAACCGCGGAGGAAGAACTGTGTACCTGGGTGGAGGTGAAGGACCCGATTTTGCCCCCGACCAAGGAGCGGGCGACTGCCAGGGCAGGAAGTGAGAAGAAACCCTGAGAAGCCAACTAGCTGGGCTGCGTTCTGGCGCTGCGGGCATGCCGTTTCGCGGCTTCGCGGCCACGACGACGGTGGGCGTGTACGGAACATTTGCCGCTTGCGGCTTAGCGCTCTTCGCTAAGCCGCAAGCGGCAGGCAGATTTGCATCCAAAGGAGAGTATCCATGATCCATATCCCCGTGCTGCGCTGGGGCGAGCCTTACAAGAGTCTAGAGACCGATAAAGTGGTTCATTTCGACAGCGGCGAAGTGCTGGCTGAGGTGAGCCGCGCCAACGGCGGCCTCGTCGAGCGCGACATGCGCCACGCCAGCCGCGCCCGCGCGGTGCTGCGCGACATCCCGATCGCCGACCTGCTGAAAATGGTCAAGAAGGCGGGCGAACTCTACACGAAGGGCGAACTACCGTTGGGCGACGGCACACAGACGGCCGATCAGTTCGTGCGCATGCAGTCGGCGACGACCGGCCTGCCCGAGCACATGTGCCGCTTCAACATGGAGAAGAACCAGTTCGTCCTCAACGAAATGGAACGCATCCTCGACGCCCTGACGCGCGGCCTCGACCTGAACGTGCTGACGCGCGGCTACGGCATGGAGCAGCGTGGGGTGCCGATCAGCTACCAGGCGCAATCGCCGGTGCTGGGCTTGGTGCTGCCGTCCAACTCGCCGGGTGTCCATACCCTCTGGTTGCCCATCATCCCGATGCAGATTGGCCTGGTGCTCAAGCCGGGGCCGCAGGAGCCGTGGACGCCGTACCGCATGACGGCGGCGTTCCTCGCGGCGGGGGTGCCGAAGCAGGCCATCGCCATCTACCCGTCGCCGGCGCCCGAGGTCGGCGCCGCCGTGCTCAATAATTGCGGCCGCGCCCTGATCTTCGGCAGCACCGCGACGGTCGAGCGCTACAAGGGCAACCCGAACGTGCAGGTTCACGGCCCCGGCTTCAGCAAGATCCTCCTCGGCGACGACAAGGTCGATCAGTGGGAGAAGTATCTCGACGTGCTGGTCGATAGCGTGCTGGTCAACAGCGGCCGCGGCTGCATCAACTGCTCCGGCATCTGGGCATCGCGCCACACGCGCGAGATCGCCCAGGCGATTGCCGAGCGCATGGGGCCGGTGCAACCGCTGCCGCCCGAGGATCCGAAGTCTGCCCTCGCCGCCTTCACCGTGCCCAAGCAGGCCGACGCCATCAACGCCGACATCGACAACGATCTGAAAGAGTCCGGCGTTCACGACCTGACCGCGAAGTTCGGCCCGCGCCTGGTCAAGCGCGAACGCTGCGATTACCTGCGGCCGACCGTCATCCTGTGCGACTCGCCCGACAAGGCCATCGCGAAGAAGGAGTATATGTTCCCGTTCGTGACGGTGGTACAGTGCCCGCAGGAAAAGATGCTGGAGGCCATCGGCCCGACGCTGGTGTGCAGCGCGATCACCGAGGACAAGGCGTTCCAGCGTGCGTTGACCGACGCAACGCACATCGACCGTCTGAACATCGGCGCGATGCCGACGATCAAGCTGAACTGGCTGCAACCGCACGAGGGAAGCATCGTCGATTTCCTGTTCCGCACGCGGGCGTTCCAGTACGACAAGGACATGATCCGCATCTAGCAAGACGAGCGGCGGGGTTTATCCCCGCCGTCCGGCCCGCCGGGACAAGCCCGGCGGCTCGTTAAAGGACAACAGGGGCGGATGTGGGGCAGCGATGAAGGCAGCATCAGCGACGAAGTCCGGCGTCCTCCAGGCCAGCAGCCCCCCGTGGCCGCTGCAGCCGTTCGACTTCCACGTGCCAACGCGCGTCGTCTTCGGCGCCGGCTCCCTGAATCGCCTGGGGGAGCTGGCCCGCGAACTCGGCGAGTCACACGTGCTGCTCGTCACCGACCCCGGTCTGGAAGAGGCCGGCCACCCGCAGCGCGCCATCGCGTCGCTGCGCGAAGCCGGTTTGGAAGCCTTCCTCTTCGACGGCGTCGAGCAGAACCCGAGCAATCGCCACGTCGAGGCGGGCGTCGCCTTCGCCCGGCCACTGGGCGTCGATCTGATCGTCAGCGTCGGCGGCGGCAGCGCCATGGACTGCGCCAAGGGCATCAACTTCCTGCTGACCAACGGCGGCCGCATGGCCGATTACCGCGGTTTCGGCAAGGCGCAAAAACCCATGCTCCCCTCGATCGGCATCCCGACCACCGCGGGCACCGGCAGCGAGGCTCAGTCCTACGCCCTGATCGCCGACGAGCAAACGCACATGAAAATGGCATGCGGCGACCGCAAGGCCGCGTTTCAGATCGCCATCCTCGACCCCGAGGTGACCGTCTCACAGCCGCGCTCGGTGACCGCCGTCACCGGCATCGACGCGCTCTCCCATGCCCTCGAATCGTACGTCACCACGAAGCGCAACCCGGTGGCGCAGATGTTCGCCCGCGAAGCGTGGAAGCTCCTGGAAGCCAACCTCGATACGGTGCTGGAGCGGCCCGACGATATTGAGGCCCGCGGCGCGATGCAGATGGGCGCCTTCCTTGCCGGCACCGCCATCGAAAACTCGATGCTCGGCGCCACCCACGCCTGCGCCAATCCGCTGACGGCCCATTACGGCATCACGCACGGCGTCGCCATCGGCGTGCTGCTGCCGCACGTGTTGCGCTTCAACGCCGGCGAGGTCGGGGCGCTCTACGGCGAACTGATCGAGCACGCGGGGTTGCTCAACGGCGAACCTGGCTTGCCCGGCGAGGTGCTCGCCCAGCGCGTCATCGATTGCCTCAAGGCGGCGGGGTTGCCGCTGACGCTCTCGGAGTGCGGCGTCAGTGCCGGCATCTTGCCGCTGCTCGCCGAAGAGGCCAACCAGCAGTGGACGGCGCGTTTCAACCCGCGGCCCGTGAGCGAGGCGGACCTGCTGGCGCTGTACGAGGCGGCCCTGTAACCTGCTCGTAGTACCGCCTTTAGGCGGTGACCGTCACACCGCCTAAAGGCGGTACTACGAACAGAGACACAGAGAAGAGAAAAAGGAGAAAAAGGATGAACGCCACCGCTCGCATTGCTTTTGTGTTGTCTTCTCTGTGTCTCGGTGTCTCTGTGGTTCCTTCCTCCGCCGACTGGCCGCTCTTCCGCGGCAACCCGCTGCAAACGGGCGTCGCCGACTCGGACCTGCCGACCGACCTGGTCGTGCGCTGGAAGTTCCAGACGAAGGACAGCATCGAGGCCGCAGCGGCGATTGTCGGCGGGACGGTCTACTTCGGCTCGCTCGACGAACACCTCTACGCCGTCGAGCTGAAAAGCGGCAAGGAAAAGTGGAAGGTGAAAATCGGTCCCCTCAAGGCCGCCCCGAGCGTCAAGGATGGTGCCGTCTACGTCGGTGACGAGGAAGGGTTCTTCCATTGCGTCGATGCCGCCACCGGCGCGCGGCGCTGGAAGTTCGAGACGAGCGGCGAGATCATGTCGTCCGCCAACTTCGCCGGCGATCGGGTGCTGTTCGGCTCCTACGACTCGACGCTGTATTGCCTCACGACCGCGGGCAAATTGGTCTGGAAGTTCAAGACGCAGGGACCGGTCAACGGTGCCCCCGCGGTCGTTGGCAAGCGCACCTTCGTCGCTGGTTGCGACAGTGCTCTGCACGTCCTCGACATCGATAGCGGCAAGGAACTGGCCTCGGTCGAACTCGAAGGCCAGGCGGGGGCGACAGCGGCCATCGCCGGCGAGCGGCTTTACGTCGGCACGATGGGCAACGTCGTGCAGGCCATCGACTGGAAGAAGGCCGAGGTCGTCTGGTCC
>DASPXY010000396.1:0-6456 GCA_035637055.1 Gemmataceae bacterium
CGCGGCGATGAAGTCGTCGTAGGCTTTCTGCCGATTCAGCTTGACGGCGGCCTGGTGCCACTCCTTGCCGTACTCGCCGCCGCCGCGAATGTTCGCCTGGGCATAGACGCCGCCCATCTCCATCCACAATAATTTCGAGATCGCAAAAGTCGGTGGCAGCGGGATGTTGAAACCGCCGTAGCCATACAGCAGCGTCGGGTGGTCGCGGGTCAGCTTCAACCCCTTCTTGTAGCTGAGGAACATCGGCACCCTGGTGCCGTCCTTGCTCTGATAAAAGACCTGCTTGACCTCGTAGTCGTTCGGCTCGAACGGCACCTTCGGCTGGCGGAATAGCTTGCTCTCGCCGCTTTTGAGGTCGTAGCGGTAGATCGTCGGCGGCGTCGTGAAGCTGGTGAAGGTGTAGAACGTCTCGGTCTCGGGGCGCTTGCCTCCGAAGCCGCCCGCGCTGCCGAGCGTCGGGAACGCCACCGCGCGCACGAAGGTGCCGTCCAGGCGGTACATCTTGACCTGCGTGCTCGCGTCCTTGAGGAAGTTGCAGACGAACAGCTCGCCGACGATGTGAGAACCGACCATATTTTCCTGGGCCTGCGGGATGATCTCCTTCCAGTGTTCCTTCGCCGGTTTGGTGATATCGATGGCGACGATACGGCTGCGCGGGGCGCCGTTGTCGGTCTTGAAGAAGAACGTCGTGCCGTTGTTGCCGAGGAAGGCGTACGCGGCCTCGAAGTTGTCGATCAGGTCGATGGGCTTCGCGTCCTTGGCCTTGAGATCCTTGTAGGTGACGCGGTAGCGCCGGTCTGTCCCCTTCCAGGTGTAGATGATGAGGTAATTGCCGTCCTCGCTCACATCGCTGGCGAAGCCCCATTCCTTGTGGTCGGGCCGCTCGTAGACGATCGCGTCCTCGGTCTGGGGCGTGCCGACCTTGTGGTAGCACAGTTTGCCGTTGAAGACGAGGCCCTGGAACTCCTTGCCCTTCTCGGGTTCGGGGTAGCGCGTGTAGAAAAAGCCCTGGTTGTCGGTCGTCCAGTCGGCGCTGGTAAACTTGACCCAGCGCAGCTCGTCGGCCAGGATTTTGCCGCTGGCCACGTCCATGACGTACCACTTGCTCCAGTCGGAGCCGGCCTCACTTTTCCCAAAGGCCAGCAGTTTGCCGTCGTCGCTCACGGACTGGCCGCTCAGGGCAATCGTGCCGTCCTTCGACCAGGTGTTGGGGTCGATCAGGACTTTCGCCGGCGCCTGCAGCGACTCCTGCCAGTAGAGGACGTTCTGGTTCTGCAGGCCATCGTTCTTGTAGAAGAAGTAACGGCTGCCGGCCTTGAAGGGGGCGGAATACTTCTCGTAGTTCCACAAGTCGGTAAGCCGCCGTTTGAGAGCGTCGCGCTCCGGGATGGCTTTCAGGTACGCCTCGGTAACCTTGTTCTCCTCGGCGACCCAGTCGGCGACCTCCTGGGACTTGCGCACGTCGTCCTCGAGCCAGCGATAGGGGTCGAGAACCTTGACGCCGTGATAGACGTCGAAATGATCGCCGCGGCGCGTCGGCGGATACTTGAGCGGACCTTCGTCGGTGAGGTTTCGGGGGGCGCGGTCGGTGGAACCATCGCCTCCGCCCTCTGAGGTCGTGACGGTAACGGTCATGAGCGCCCCGAACGCCAGGGAAATCAACCATGCTCTGCCTTGCATCGACAGCTCCTCTGGGTTGGCTGGATGTGTGGAACGGGTTCATTGTAACGGAAGTGCGCGCAAGGGAAACCCGCGCAGCTTTCGCCGCTTTTCCCTTGACACCCTGCAGCCGCGCGGGACGATAAACCCTGACTCTTTGTTGCTCCGATTGCTTCGTCCCGCGGTCGTGCGGCTGGTTTTTGTTGGTCTCTGCCCACAAGGAACGGTGCTGAGATGTTCCAGACCTGTCGATTTCCTCGCCAGCGGCGGTGCGCCTTCACGTTGATTGAGCTGCTGGTCGTGATTGCGATTATTGCGATCCTGATTGGATTACTCGTCCCCGCCGTCCAGCAGGTCCGCGAGGCCGCCAACCGCGCCACCTGCCAGAACAATTTGAAGCAGCTTGCCCTGGCCTGTGCCACCTACGAAAGCGAGTTCAAGGCCTTTCCGCGCGGCAACGGCACCGGTTCGCCGACCACCGCTTTCCAGACCGCGACCACGTCGAGCGATAGTGGCGCCAGCTGGATGTTCCTGGTGTTGCGCTACACGGAGCAGGCCCCGCTGTACAACAAGGTCATCACCTCCGGGTCGCCTGCAAGTCTCTCCACCGCCCTCGCCGCAGGCATCATCCCCGCAGTGCTCCCGCTCGGGCGTTGCCCGAGTGACGGCTGGCAACTGGACATCGGCAAATACTGCAACTACGTCGGCTCGTCGGGGCCGCAGTGCAACAGCCCGCCCGCTGGCGGTTGCAACACGCCCATCTTTCAGCAGTACTGCAACGGCGTGAACACGACCGCGAGTGGCGTGCCCGCCACGCTGAGCCCACTGACCTATCCCGGTTACACCGCGAGTGCCAGCTGGGGCGATACGAAGAAGACCGCCGACCTGCGGGGTATGTTCTGCCGGGGCGGCGCCAGGGTACGCATGATCGACGTCTCCGACGGCACCTCCAACACCATCTTGCTCGGGGAGATGCTTCCCCAATATTCCGAGTTCCAGCGGTACACCACGTACGGTTGGGTAGGCGGCAACGACATCTCGCAGGGGCAGACCATCCAGTTTATCAACTGGCCCATTGATGAGGTGCCGCTGCCCGGTCCGGCCAATTATGCGGCTGACTGCTCCAACACCGGCACCTACAACCAGTGCCCGAACGGGCCGACGCACTGCATGTGGAACTGGCACGTCACCTGGGGGTTCCGGTCGCGGCACGTCAACGGGGTCAATTTCGCGTTCGTCGATGGCTCGGTGCATTTTATCTCGCAGAGCATCGACCATCAGACCTACCAGTACCTTGGCTGTCGCAACGATGGGCAGCCCATCAAGGCTGGGAACTGGTAAAAGGGCTGACGTGAAGGCCAGCGGCGCGTGAGGCCGCCGTGGCTGCGTTCGGTTGGGGTGGTCTGGTTTCGCCGCGGTTCTCCAAACCGCGGCGCAGGCGCCCTCCACCGATTTCGCCGCGGTCCTGGCCCGCGTGGCTCTCTGAACTGCGGCGAAACCGTCTTTGGGGGGGATGAGATGTCACGGATACGCTCTTGGCTCCTGACTGTCGCCGTTGTCTGCATAACCCTCCTGGTAGCAGGATGTGGATCGGGTGGGAACGTTCCGGTCAAGGGAATCGTCACGTTCGACGGCAAACCGCTCGCGCAGGCGTTCGTGATGTTGCATTCCCAGGAGCCCAAGGGGAAGGACGCCCACGGCTCGACCAACGCCAGCGGGGCCTTCGAGCTGACCGCGCTGCCGGGGCTGTACAAGGTGACCGTCCAGTATTCCGAACCGATCGAGCTGTCGTCGAAGCTCAAGACGCCCGATGAAGTGAAGAAGGCCCTGCTGGAAGCCTATGCGTCCAGGAAACCGTCCGTCGTCATTCCGACGATCTACACGCAGGTTGCCAAGACCCCCCTGCAACACAGGGTTCCCGAGGACGGCGACCTGAAGGTGGATTTGCCGCGCGCGCCGCCCTGACCAGGCAATGGTTCGTTTCCGATCGAGCCTTTCCTTGCACCTGGAGATGACCGTGACCGCCACTGCCCGTCTCTTCCTCGTGGCCGGACTGCTGTTCACCCTGGTTCCCTCCGCGATAACCCAGCAACCAGCATCGCCGCGAACGCCCCTGGTGCGCGTCGTCGATCTCAACATCGGCGAAGCGCACCAGGTCAAGTTGTCCAGCGGCAAGACGGTGGCCGTCAAACTGATCGAGGTGAAAGAGATTCGCGATAGTGTTCGCTCGGCCGTCCGGCGGGCGGAGGTCACCGTCGAGGTGGACGGCCAGCGCGGCCAACTCGTCTCGGCGACGTACCATCTGCCGACCGCTCTCGGCCCCGTACAAATCGACTGCCCCATCACGAAGGGCTACTACAGCAACACCAACGCCGACGCCTGGGGCCTCGTCAAGGACGCGCGGCTGCGACTGTGGCCGGCCGATTCGCCGCTCGTCACGCCTGGGACATTTCTCTACCCGGTCAAGCAGCGCTGGTTCGCGAGCGCCACGCAAATGGCCAACGAGCCGACGTTCGTTGATGGCGTCGAACGGCCGTGGGTGTCGAAGATTTACTATCACAGCGGCGAGGACATCGGCGGGGCGGAGGGCCTGGTCGAGGTCATCGCCGCCACCGACGGGCTGGTCGTGTCGTCGGGGCTGGAAGTCCTCAAGGAGCACAAGAACACCAAGGAACGGCCGACGCCCGTGGCGCCGCGCTATGACGTTGTCTACCTTCTGGATAGCCGCGGGTGGTATTATCGCTACAGCCACCTGCAGGAAATCGACCGGCGCATCCTGCCGGGGCGAACCGTCCAGAAGGGGGATCGCCTCGGCCTGCTCGGCAAGGAGGGAGCCAGCGGTGGCTGGTCGCACCTGCACTTCGAGATCAAGAGCCTTCAGCCCTCGGGAAAGTGGGGTACTCAGGCATCTTACGCCTTCCTGTGGGAAGCGTATCGGCAGCAATACAAGCCGAAATTGCAGGCCGTCGCCCGCCCGCATCACCTGATCTGGGAGGGAGAGAAGGTCGTCCTCGATGGCAGCAAATCGTGGACCGGCGCGAGGAAGATGGCGCACGAATGGCTGCTCAGCGACGGCACCAAGGCCAACGGACCGACGGCCGAGCGGACGTATCCGCGTGCGGGGCAGTTCAGCGAGGTGCTGAAGGTCACCGACGGGGACGGGCGGATCGACTACGATTTCGCCGTGGTGCAGGTGATCGACCGTAAGCGGCCGAAGGAGCCGCCGCCGGGCATCCACGCCGCGTACGCTCCGACGCTCGGCATCCGGCCCGGCGATCCGGTGACGTTCAAAGTGCGCACCTTCGGCACGACGCATGGCAAGGAAGTGTGGGATTTCGGCGACGGCAGTCCGCGCGTCGAGGTGCAGAGCGACGGCAACGTCAAGCCGCTGGCGAAGGACGGCTATGCGGTGACCGTCCATCGCTATGAAAAAGCGGGACATTACCTGGTGCGCGTTGAGCGGAGCAATGCCCGCGGCGAGCGGGCCACCGCGCACTTGCACGTGCGCGTCGGCGAGGAGAAGTAGGCCGGTAATACTCTGTCGAAAACCTGGGAGCCTCGTTGTGGCACGGTCAGGAGACCGTGCCACAACGAGGGTGACCGGTGCTGTCGGGAAGCGGGTGCCTGGCCCGGACGGTGGTGCTAGCGGCCGCTTGCTCGGCGAGTCGCTGCCGAACCGTCTCACGCCCCTGGTGCAGCTGCCGGTAGACCCACGAGACGCTGACGTCCAGCTCGGCGGCGACCTCGGCAGCGTTCCGACCTTCGAGGTAAAAACGCCGGAACACAGCCTGCACCTCGGGCCGCAGGCAGTCCAGCACCCGACGGACTTCTTCCTGTTGGCTCAGCGTTTCGGGCGCGGCCGGCTCCGAAGTAGTGAACGCTGCAAGATGGGTTGGATTGATCGCCTTTTGCCGGCGGAACACGGCGAGCCGCGCGAAACTGATCGCCCGGTTGCGAACGCAGGTACGGAGGAAGTTGAGAAAGCTCGTGCCCTTGGCCGGATCGTAACTCCCGACGATGGACTGAAGCGCGCTGGCGAAGAGTTCCTGAACGACGTCGACGGCCTCGTCAGCACGATGGCCCTTGAGGCTGTGGGCGGCGACGGCCACCAGGACCGGCCAGTAGTGGACGAAGAGGAGGGCGGCGGCCTGTTGCTTCCGCTCCGCCGACGAGGCAGGATTTTTTAGGACTCCTTCGAGTTCGTCGGGGCTCAGCCCGGAGAGCTTCTCGGTTTCCATGGACTATCTCCTTCGATGAGTCCCTCGCTCCCCGGGCGCACGGGAGACGAGGGGCGAACAAGTCGCACGAGGACTCTGGCGCGCGGAATCCACGGGCGAAAGGGGGCGGGAGGAGGGGCAGGTGCATCCCGCCGTGGAAGGCCAGAGGCGGAGGTGGCCCCACGGTCTGAGCCGCGCGAGACGTGGAGTCAGCCTTCGGCAGATGGCTGTACTAGACAGTACGCGAGACTGGCACCTTTCTTTTCAAAACGGTGCGAAAATCCGCGCGCTGTGGACAGCGGGGTGTGACCGAGCCCGAAACTGACGCTTCGGGCTCGGACGGGAGTGTTGTCCGCCAACTCAAAGGTGAGTGCGAGCGGACAGAACTGGCGAACGGCCGGCGTCAGCCGGCTGGTCAGTCGCATCCACCAGCCGGCTGACGCCGGCCGTCGCCAGTGCCACAGGCGTGTTGTCCGTGAGCTTTCAACCCCCTTTGCGTTGCGTGACCCACCAGCGATACCACTGCCCGATGGCAATGGAACGGTCGAGGGGCGAAGCGTTCGGAGCCGGACCGAAATCC
>DASPXY010000397.1:0-3992 GCA_035637055.1 Gemmataceae bacterium
CCGGATCACAATGCGCTGATCGGCCGCGCCACGGCATCATCGAACTTCCTCTATGCCACCGGATTCTCCGGTCACGGCTTCCTGCAAGCGCCCGCCGTCGGCGAGGTCATCCGCGATCTCTGCCTCAACCGGGAGCCATTCATCGACGTGACCCCACTCAGCGCGCAGCGGTTCGTCAGCGCGGCACAGGCGCGTCCCGAGACCCATATCGTCTGACGGCAGGAGGTGGAGCCGGGTCAGGCTCACGGCGAGACCTTCCAGTCGCGACAACCCTTCGGCGTGGATCTTGGCGGCGCCGACCGGCTTGGTTTAGCTTGCCCTGGTCATACCGGCGGAACTCAGGACAGTGCGTCGCTACTGGTGGCAGTGTCCGGCGGAAGGTGACCGATTTCTTGGAGGATCCAGGTGTTGCCGTCTGGGTCGGCGAAGTCGGCGAAGGTGGCGTAGTCACGGTGGTTGGGATCGATGCCGGTATTGAACGGTGTGTGCGCTGATGAACAGGCGGGGAGGCGCAGTCCAGCGAAACAGCGTCGATCCGTCCAGCGAGTCGATGCAACCGCCACACGTTTGGGGTCGGGTCTGACGAGCAGGCACGGAGAGGGTCACGCAGAGACTAGCGGAGTCGCTATTTCGTGGTACGTTTATCACATGTCCAGCGGCGCAGTCACACGCGGGCGAGGGGGCACGCCGCCTAGCGTTGAGCGGCGCGGCCGACGTTCCATGAGTGGAAGCGGTGACTCGCCGCAGATTCGGGTCCGGGTGCCGTTGCAGTTGCGTGATCGCGCGGAAGCACGAGCGCGGCGCGAGCGGACGACCGTGTCGGAGATCGCGCGCGAGGCTTTGGAGCAGGCTCTTCGTCCGCAGCGCCGAGAGGAGCGTGTCCAGATCGAGCTGCACCGTGTACTACTGGGCAAGCTGATCAGCGACTTCGGTGGAATGCGCAAGCTGGCCCACCGCAACATTGCGAAGTCGCGGCCGCTGGTGCGCGGTGATCAGGCGAGAGCCTGGCTTGACGAATGGGCGGCGCTAGTCGATGGGCCACCCGAGCGGCTGGTCGAGGTGTTCCTCGGCGACGACGAATACAGCATTGACTTGCGGCAGGTCAGCCCGTTCGCCGGAGCGTTGAGCGAGAAGGAACGCATGACGGCGATCCAGCGAGCCAACCGCGATGTGACGCGCTGAGCTCGAGCACGCGATTCGTGCGTCGACCGAGATCGTCGGACAGGACACGATCATCGTCATCGGCAGCCAGGCGATCCTGGCCAGCTTCTCCGACGAGGATCTGCCGGCACGGGCGACCCAGTCGATCGAGGTCGACATGGCGCCGATGAACGACGACGATGCCGCATCGCTGGCGACCCGACTTGACGGCGTTCTCGGGGAATGGTCTGCGTTTCATTCGACGCATGGTTATTACGTGCAGGGCGTGCGCCGCGAGACCGCAGTGCTTCCCGACGCTGGGAGGATCGGTTGGTGCCGGTCAGCGGCCCGAACACGGACGGGGCTGTGCCTGGACCCGCACGACCTGTGCCTGGCCAAGCTGGTGGCGCATCGGGAGAAGGACCTGGCCTTCGTGGGCGCGCTCATCGAGGCCGGCCTGGCCAATCCCGTGATGATGGGGCAGCGCGTCGACCGGATGACAACTGCTGATCCGCGCAGTCGCGCGAGGATCAGGCAATTCCTCCAAGCGCATCTCGCGCGCGGCTAACTCGACGACGTGACTGACGCGCTCGGCCGCGGTGGCCGCGGAGTGAGGCGCGGGTGCGCCGCGCACATCGGCTGAGGAGACCTCGATTGACGGCGGCCGACAGCGCACGCGGGCTCTGGCCCACGCGTTAGATAGCCATAAGGCTGTCCATGAGACGGTCCGGCTAGTGATCAACTTCAACCCGCACCAGAGGCGTTGGAACCCCCGGAATCATTGGGCTAGGGCGTGGTGCGCCTCCAGGGACTCGAACCCCGAACCCGCTGATTAAGAGGACCGGTAAAGTCAACTGACACGAGGGTTTCTAGCGCATTCGTCGCGGGTGGCCGTGAGCGTCTATGTGCCGTTGTCCGTGCAGGTTGGGGTCGCGTTGGGTCAGCCATCGCGGTCCGCGCTGTCAGCTTAGACAGCGACACGATGCCGCCTCGTGCCGATGTTCTGGGGCCCGTTGGTGCCCGGTCGTGACCCATGGTTAACCGCTACGAACAGCGCGTGTGGACAGCACGGTCTTGGGTCGCGGTGCGCCTACTTCGGCAGGTCTTGGTTGATCTCCCATCCTCCGCTTGTCGGCGCGCAGCGCTGTCCGGCTGGGGCGCGCGTCCTACGTAGCCGCCTCCGGCGTGAAACGCGTCGCCGGTCTTTGCCACCGTCGTCCCATTCGGCGAGACGATTTCCACCATGCCACCGACTGTTCTTGTCAGGTAGCCGGCTGGCCATAGCAGCACGATCAGTGAGCCTGCACCTTCACGGAGCCGAACGCAGCCGTTTGAATCCAATGCCAGCGTGCCCTCCACTGCGCCGGCCTTGTATGACGCATGCGGCGTGGGTAGCCAGGTCGAGTAGGGAACTGCCCCGTCGGATGCCACCGGCGGCGAGGCGGACCGATTGGCGTCCGGGCTGACCGCGCTGGAGCATGCCGCTGTGCTGGCCGCGATCGACAGCAACACCACCCAAGCGCTACTAACCGCGTGAGGTTCATTGCTCGCCCTCCGCTCCTTCGGACCGCGACGTGCTCTCCTAAGAACGTCCCCAGTGGCAGGAATCGTTGCATGGCGCGAGCTGCACGCAATCGACTAACCCTGGCGCTGCTCGCGGAGACCTCTTCGTCCCGAAGCATCAACCATGTCCGACGGTAGGCACCAGTTGCCGCGACATGTGGCGCGAATGCGTCGCTGACCGTCCATGCAAGTCCGGCGGTGTCGACGGCGGTTGTCACTCAGATTGTCACTCAGCCTGCTTGACTGCCGGTATGCATGCATGTTGACGGTGCTGGCGAGGATGACCCGCCGCCATGCTGAGGCCACACGTCTGGCAGCTGCGCCGGGCTTTGCCCTTTGGGGTGGCGGCTGCGGTGCTGTTGTCCGCATGCGGTGGCGGCAGTAAGTCGTCGATCGCCGAGCGGGCCCGGGATCGACTCGTGGTCGACTCCTCGCATCGCCTGATTGCAGCTGAGTCGGAGAGGGTTCCTGACGGCTGGACTGCCGAGCGGTACTACTTCGGCCCGCTTCCCGGAAAGACGCCGAAGAACCCGGTCAGCGGCGACGCTGTTGTGTGGGACCCGGTTCCGACGCAGGGGATCGGCGGCATGACCGCCATCGCGCGAGGAGAGACGCGCCCTGAGGGGTGCTCGGTGCTGGTGGGGCGGATTGAACCGAACGGCTCTCAGGTGCCGGACGTGGTGAACTTCTCCGGGGACCAGGACGCGGCGTTCACCGCCGGGACGATGCAGCTGGTCGAGGTTGGGGTCGCGTGTCCAATCGGCACAAGGCAATCCTGAACTGAGACCCTCCGCGCTGCGTCGTACCATCGAGGCGCTCGCGTGGTCCGCCGGATCACGAGCGCGCGAGTCGTCTCGGCATCGGACACGTCGTGATGGATATCCCTCAGCCGGTCTGGCGTCACTCTCCTGCTTGCCCTTCGTAGCTGCCGCGTTGCTCGGCTGGACGGCCGGGTCCAAGGTCGCGCTTGCGCCATCGCGTGCGACGCCGGAGGCGCCATTGACGCGGCCGGGCAGCCGTGGACGATCCGGGCTGCGGAGGGCAGGCACTCGCTACTGGCGTAGAACCTCTCGGGTCAGGCTGTTCATCCGGTGGAGCCGCCCGGCGGCGGCCGAGAACGGCGCGCCAGCGCCGCCTTGATCCATTAGAGGTTTACTCAGCAGTGGGGCGTTCATCCATTAGAGGTTTACTCAGCAGTGGGGCGTTCACTGGGTGCGTGCGAGTGCTTATCTTTGCTCCGACGGTTGATGCGCGACAGTCCTCCGCCAGGTGATGCGGGACCACGCCAA
>DASPXY010000398.1:0-2436 GCA_035637055.1 Gemmataceae bacterium
GCAATCCGATTCGATTACAAGGTGCTGGCCGACGATTCGCGGTCGGAGGGGGTGCAGGTTGGTCTCCACGCGACCGACTGGCGGGTGGACGACAGCACCTACAGCGCCTCTGAGAGGGCCGGACAACCGGATGCGCAGGCCCCGACCACGGACGAACTCGATTACGCCCTGGTGCGTCTGGAGCGTGCGATCGGCAAGGAGCCAGTCGATTCCAAGGGGGGAGCCGGTGCCCCCACGCGCGGCTGGTTGCGTGTCCCGGAAACAGCCCCGAGCTTTCCAGCAAAGATGCCCCTGCTCATCGCTCAGCACCCGGACGGCAGCCCGCTCAAACTGGCCCTGGACACCGAAGGGGTGATTGGCGAAAACGCCAACCACACCCGCGTCCGCTACGCGACCAACACCGAGCCCGGGTCGTCTGGCTCGCCGTGCTTCGACCTGAACTGGGGCCTGGTTGCCCTGCACCACTACGGCGATCCAGCCTTCGGCCATCCGAAGTACAACCAGGGCGTTCCGATCAATTTGATCCGTGAGCGGCTCAAACGCCTCGGCAAGGACGGCGCCCTGGGTGGCCAGGTTTGAGAGGGCTTCTCCCGATCCCTTGAGAGGAGCGTCCGCCCATGAATAGCCTGACTCCTGCGGAGTTCGAGGAACTCCATCATGCGCTGTTGGTCGCGTTCGACGACACGGATCTGCCGATGCTCGTCCGGTTTCACTACCCTCCGGAAGTGACGAAAATCGTCGACTGGAAACAGCCGCTCGACGCTGTCGTCACGCAACTCCTCAGCAAGTTGCAAGAGCGGGGGGATCTGGAACCTCTCATCCGCGGCATGGTCCAGGCGCGGCCCCATAAGCAGGAAGTCGTCCGGTTCTGCGAGGCCCATTTCCAGGAGGCATTTCAACCGCGCGCCGCGGGGGAACTCGTCACTCGCGTCACCGGCGGACTTTCCGCCCTCATCGGCGCCCTGACCGATCCTGGCGTCCGCCTCACGCTGGGCCGATTCCAGGCAGACATCCGCACGGCGCGGGACCGGATCCGCATCCTGGCGGCGTACAAGGTGCTGCATGACAGTTTGCACAACCTGGAACAGCGGCTCGGCAGTATCGCCGACGCCCCTGGCAAGTTCCGGCAGGATCTCGTGGCTGCCCGCCAACTTCGGCGCGTGGCCATTGACCTGCATCGAGAGGCGCGCCGGGCGAGCGAGGCTGCCAACGGCACGCCGACCAGGGATCTGGAACTGTCGTGGGTTCAGGAGTTGGAGCAAACGGTGGCGGACATGCAGGCCGCCTTGGCGGCGAACGATGAAGCCCAGATGACCCGCGCGGTCGGCACCTTCCGGGGACTCATCCGCGAAGCCACACGAATCAACGGGCAACTCTGCCTGATTGCCGCCGACATGAAATTGAGCGTCCTGATCGAGGCCTTGACCGCGATCGAGAAGCAACTCCCTGGCAACGGGGCCACCGACGGACCGGCCAGCCGGCTCCGGGCTGGCCTTGCGGGACTCAAAGGGTTGCAGGCCGAGTTCGTGCGCCGGGTGGCGGAACACCAGGAGTGGCAGTGGCTGGACCGGCAACTCGGGGCCGCTGAGAGTTCCCCCGAATCCGACCCTGCGAAG
Organism: Gemmataceae bacterium; assembly: GCA_035637055.1. Taxonomy (GTDB): domain Bacteria; phylum Planctomycetota; class Planctomycetia; order Gemmatales; family Gemmataceae; genus DASPXY01. Next base: position 1,617 of record DASPXY010000398.1, read on the forward strand.
CAGGTGCCCCGCTGGCCGGAGGTCAAACAGCGGCTCGGTCGGCTCTGCGATCTGTTCCCCAGCGAGGAGTGGTACGTCGAATTGCGGGGCGAGCGCGACCGTTGGGAGCAGGTGGCCGCCGGGGGCGACGCACGAGCGAGCACTGTCGAAGCGGACACATTCCGCGCCCTGGCCACGAACCGTTTCTTCGATGTCGACGGCGAACTGAATACCTTGTGCGAACGGTTGAACGAAGTCGCGATCCTCCTGGACACCTTACTCGAGGTGCTGGCCAATGCCCACCCTTGAAGCCGCTGCCGAATCCGCTCAGGAACGCTTCGCCTCTCTGGGGGCGATGCGGGCAGCGCACGCTGAACTTCTGGAGAAGGTTCCGGATCAAAACCTGAAGCCGGAAGATATCGACCGGGTCAAGGCGTTTCTGAAAAAGGGCGCTGCGACGGGCGCCTTACTGGACAACCCTGCGGATCGGAAGGCGGCCCAGGGGCTCCTCGACTACTGGCGGGCCACCCTGTACGCCGAGTCGCGAGGCGGTAGTCCGGAGCAGTTGGCTGCTACCCAGGCCGGCCAGCGACTGACCGACGCGGTGCTGGCGTCCTTCGACCAGCAGACAGTGCGCGGGGTGGCGGAGGCAGCCGAGGGAGCGATTTCTACCTTCCCCTCCGCAGAGCTGACACGCCGGCTGTTGTTGCGGCTCGTCCGGTTGACGCCCAACGCGCGCGCGTTCGAGCCTGACCCAGCCGATCGAGCGACCCTGGAACAACTCGGCGATCCCGAGCGGGTGCGAGAGACCCTCGACCAGCTGACACGCGCCGGGGTGTTG
>DASPXY010000399.1:0-4016 GCA_035637055.1 Gemmataceae bacterium
GCCGGGCTTCGACAACGGCGGTGCGCGCCTCCAGGGTGCCGGACTTCGCCAGCATTTCGGCCCCGCGCAGCCCCTCCACGGCCCCCGCACGAATCCGCTGGGCCGCGAGCATGCCCCAGTAGAGTTGCTCGACTCCGCTCACCAGGTCGCGGATCCCCTTCTCGACCTCCAACCGGGCGATCTCCTGATCGGCCCGGGCAATTTTGACTCCCTGGCGGACCTTGAGCAAATCCGTGAGCGGTTGGAGGACATTGAGGTTCGTCAAGGTGCTGTTCTGATTGAGGACGGAAGCCTCAACGGTTGTGGTCGGTAACGTGAACAGAGGCCGCCCGCGTAGTCCGGTGACGGTCCTTCCCCCACCTGATAAAACGGTGCCCAGGTTGTCGTTGAAATGGAAGTACATCACACTCCCGGTCAGCTTGGGGAAGTAGTCCGACCGGGCGGCGCGGATCGCGAACTCCTTGGCTTGGGCATTGAGGTTGCCGATCTGCAGGAGTTTGTTGTTCGCGAGCGTTCGCTGCTTGGCATCTTCGAGGGTGAGGTGGACTACGCCCGGTTGAGGCCCTTCCCCTGAAGAGATCGGCGCTGCCTGCGGTGCCCCGCCGATCTGACCCAAGGTCTGCAACGTCGGGACTGTGATCCGGGGGGTGGCCACTGTGGGAGGTGTGGGCTGTACTGGGGCTATCATCGGGGTCTGGCCGCCAGGCCCGTTGACGCCTGGGGCCGGGAGAGGGTTGCCTGGGGTGAAGGGGATTCCCTTACCGCCGGGGACCGGGAGGGGCGGCCCCTGCGCTCTCCCGGCCGTCGTCCCAAAGAGTCCCAACCAGGCTGTGGTGATGAGCACCAAGCCGCATATTCGGCGAGGATGCATCGCCGTCATGGCCTTCCTCCTACAAGGTCAGTGAGGAAGGCCCTTCCGGCGCGCCATCACCGAAAACCGATCGCCTTCTCAGTGTCGAGATCGGCCGCCGCAGCCGACACTCGCGAGGCAACTCGGGTAGCAAGGGGAGAAGGCGCGATCTACGCCGTCAGCAGTCCGGCAATTTCGGTAAGATCGGCAACTCGGTCGCAGAAACTGAACCTCACACTGGCTGGCGCAGTTTGCGGCGGAACGCCTCGACGCCGTGACGCAGCACGCGCTCCAGTTGCTCCATTTCCTCGGGCGAAGGTTCGTGATCCAGCTGGACTTGCACTTGCAGGTTGTCGTCTTTGGCCTCGACCTTCAACTCGGTGAGCAGCCCCGGCGGCACGCGGGCCAGGATGAACTCGCGGCAGGCGTCCGCCACCGCCTTGCCCTGGTCGCCACAGCCGCACGAACTGCCCGATTCCACGGCGCCGAGATGACTGCGCGCTGCGATCGCGTCGGGATGGGCTGGATCGATCCCTTTGAGCGCCTCGGCCAAGATCGCCTTCGCCCCGTCCAGCTGGCCGCCGTGCTGCAGGAAGATCCCCAGCGCGATACGCGCCCGCGCCAGCATCTCCGCGTCGCCCGACGGCACGGCGACGACGACCGCCTCGCGCAGCAGTTTTTCCGCGTCCGGCCGGCGCTGGCACTCCGCCAGGAATAGCCCGTGGTTGCGCAGCACCTGCGACCGCGCCGCTGCGTCGCCCAGCGCGTCGGCCCGCGCCAGCGCCTCGCGGTACGCCTGCTCCGCCGCCGGTGTCTGGCCGCTCTCGCTGAGCGCCAGTGCCAGCCCCTGCATCGTGCCCAGGGCCGCTTCCGGCTTGCCGATCTGCTCGCAAATGGCGATGGCGCGGCGAATGGCCTGCACGCGGGCTGTGGCGTCGCCGAGATGCCGTTCGAGGTTGGCGATGTGCTGCAAGGAGGGTAACAGGAGTTCGGGTTTCTCGGGAAAGCGCTGGGTCAGCAGCTCCAGCAAATCGGCGAGCGCCAGCCGCAGCGGCCGCGACGGGTTGTCGTAATCGACGCGGTTGATCAGGGCATCAGCAATTTGGCCGATGATTTCGTCGGGCAGCCCATCGAGATCGGCGAAGGGCGGCGTGTCGCTGCCGGCCGCCTTGAGGATGACGGCTCGCAGCGCCAGGGCGGTCGCAACGCGCACGTGGGAGGCTCGCCAGAAGTTGTCCACCGTTTCGTCGATGAGCTTGAGCGCCTCGTCGAGTTTGCCCTTGCGCAGCAGCAGGTCGGCGAGCGGCTCCAGGCCGAAGCCGTAGCCGGCGTGCTGGCGGCCGTAGAAGATGCGGCGGCCATCGACGCAATCGCGCAACACCCGCTCGGCCTCGTCGAGATCGCCCTGCTGCTCCAGGGCGAAGCTGAGGTTCATCAAGTATGTTAGTCGATCTTTAATGGCGTCATAGTCATCGGGGACGTAAATCGCACAGGCCTGGCGCAGCGCGGCGACGGCGCCGGGAAGCTCACGTAGGTAGAGGTGGACGGTGGCGAGATCGTTGAGGGCGCTGGCGTACTCGGCGCTCTGCGGGCCGAACTGTTGCTCGGCGGCGTGGAGGGCGCTCTGCACCAGTTCCTCGGCCTGGACGGTCTGGCCGCTGCGGATCAGGTTGACGGCCTGATCGAGGATGGTCTCGGTTTGCTGACTCACGATGCGTGTCTCCCGGTGCTGGACGGTCAGCGCACCGCCCAGATGCGGGCGTGGTCGGGGAAATCGTCGGCGTCGGCCCAGCGGCGGAACGACTCCAGGTCCACCACCCAGGACGGCACGCTGACCTCATTCATTTCGGAGGTAACGGTGACCACGACTTCTCCTGTCCTCGCAATCCGAGCCTGGCGGAACCGGGATTATCCTACGCGACGAGTTGCTTCTTCGCCAGGCTGAACGCCAGCGATGCCTTGTGCCCGCAGCAAGGATGTGAGATGATAAAGGCTGGCGGTGAGGATCCGGATCTCGTCTCATATCATTCCACGCTAACCCTTCCTCCACCGCGATTCCCGTCCGTGGTGCGCTTCTCGGTCATTACCGGCGGGCTGACGCCGCACCGCTCGCCAAAATCGGCAGGCACACCCGCCGCCCCCTTGTGAGCGGATTGCCCCTGGAGTATCTTCAGGAGAATCACAGCTGTCCTCGATACCCGCAGTGCCGAGTCCTGTCCCGCAGGGGAGTATCGTCCGTGACTGACCACAACTTCAATGACGAAGTGGCGGCCGACAAGAACCAAACGATCGACTATCGGCCCGCCGAACCGAAAGGCCCCGAGGGATTCGGCCCGGCTGATTTGCCGCCGGTGCTTGGCCACTACGTTGTGGGCCAGGAATTGAAACACGGTGGCATGGGCCGCATCGTCCGCGTCTGGGATGAGCAGTTCAAGCGGCCTCTTGCCCTCAAACTGGTGCGTGAACGCAACGCCCGCCTGGAACAGCGGCTGGTCTACGAAGGCCGTCTGACGGGCTGCCTGCAGCACCCCAGCATTCCTCCCGTCCACGACCAGGGCCGGCTGCCCGATGGCCGCCCCTACTTCATAATGAAGCTCATCCAGGGCGGCAGCCTCTCCGACCTGCTCCGTCGCCGCGCGTCCCCGACGGAGGAACTGCCGCGTTTCCTGTTGATCTTCGAGCAGTTGTGCGCGGCGGCGGGCTACGCGCACAGTCAGGGAGTGATCCACCGCGATCTGAAGCCGGGCAACGTGATGGTGGGGGCCTTCGGCGAGGTGCAGTTGATCGACTGGGGCCTCGCCAAGTTGATGCCGGGGGCGATGGCGGCGTTGGAGCCGGTGGCGGACGAGCCCGGCACGATGTACGGCCTGAAGCAGACGACCGTGGTGGCCGGTCTGGAGACGACGGCGGGCGCGGCGCTGGGCACGCCGGCCTACATGGCTCCCGAGCAGGCCCGCGGCGAGTTGGAGAGCCCGGATGCGCGGGCGGACGTGTTCGGGCTGGGGGCGATTCTGTGCGAGGTGCTGACGGGCAGCCCGGCCTACCGTGGTCGTGATGTCCACGCGGTGGCTGACCAGGCCCGGCGTGCGGACCTGACCGACGCCTGGGAACGGCTGGCGAACTGCGGGGCGGCGGCAGGTGGAGCGGCAGCGACGGCGGTTGGCAG
>DASPXY010000400.1:0-3952 GCA_035637055.1 Gemmataceae bacterium
TACGAACTGACGGGCGGGCAATCAAAGCTGAGGTCCAGCATCAGTACACGGTCGTTCGCGTGGAGGGCGACCAAGCACAGGTACTCGATCGCTTCCGCGACTTCAGCATTTACGTCGATGCGGCGACGAAGCAGCAGTTACCGGGTCAAGTGCGCCCCGATGAATCCAGTGCGCCCTTGAGTACCGCCCTCTACCACCTACAGAGAGGCGATGGCACCTGGAGGGTCGAACGTGGAGAGCGTTATGCGAACGAGTGAGTTGTCCGGGCCGCGATCCGTTTTGCGCACGTCCCGAGTGGCTGTGTTGATGGCCGCTGCCCTCCTCTCACTGGGGATCGGAGTTGCCCTCGCGGACTCGAATCCTTGTGGTCCGATTGGTGGGGGCGGAACCCTAGGCTGTGCTCCAAAGCCGAATCCGGCTCCACTGACGGTGGTGTTCGCGATGCCCGGGCGAAATGACGCGGTCGCGGTCTCAGTAACCCTGACCCGCGGACTGCAGGAGCAGCCCAACGGACCTCCTGGAGCACCGCCTGAGTTGCAGGTCAGAACCTGGGACCTCTCATCGCCCAATCCTCGCCCGCCCACCCTCGAGGAGCAGGGCTACATCCTGGCCTCGCAGGCGCGGCGACAGGATGGCTCGCTGCTCGTGTTTCAGAACCCCAACATCCCTGAATGGACGCCGGGCCAGACCATCCTGGTTTTCGTTCGCCCGGAGCAGCCCCCGGCGCCTACGGGCGGTATCCGCAACTGGCAGACGACGCGCGTGTACGCGCTCTTCGAGGCGCGTCAGGCCGCGGTCAACGCCATCCAGAGCATCGGATTGCCGCAGCTCCAGGTGCAGGCAAATCCTGCGGCGGGTTTGACGAACCTGCCGAGCTGGTTCTGGTTGTCGGTCCAGCAGGGGCAACTGGATCCCGGCCGATCGATGAGTGTTTCGATTCCGTGGGAAACCACCTGGCAGGAGGAAGTCGACGTGTGCCAGCCGGGCCAGATCCCTGGATCGGACCCGCCTGTCATCAACCCTTGTCAGAGTCGGCGGACTGAATGGGAGGACCGGCGCGAGAGCGGCGTCATTACGGCGAACCTCGCTGTGCAGCTACAGGCCACCAACGTGACCTGGTGGTTCGGTGACGATCAGGTGGAGTCCTATTCAAGGGCTGGCCTGGGGAGGGCCTCGACGGAGATCAACGACCCGTCGCCCGTGCGCCACACCTACCTGGTCAGCTCGCTGCAACACGTCGCCGACGGCGGTTACGAGGTCAGAGCTTTCGTGGCGTGGCAGGCCACGTATGTGCTGGCGCTGAGCAACGGCCAGGGTGAGAACCTCACTATCCCCGCCGCGCGATCCAACCTGTTCAGCGTGCGCCACCAGGTGCGCGAATCGCAGGCGATCGTGGCGCAGGGTCGCTGATCGAAAGGAGGCCCGGCCGTGAGCACGCGACGACGATACCTGGAGCCCTCGGAGGGCGTGCGCCCCGAAGGCGCCCAGCCGGCGCCGCTGGCGTGCCTGGTGGTCCTGCTCGCGGCGGCCGCGGCGGGACTGGCAAAGTTCGGCGGCCCTCCCGACCCGAGTCGGCTGCCCGGGCTGCCGAGCTGGGGAACACTCGAGGTTCTGGCGCGCAGCCCGAACCCGTCGCTGGAAGGTGTGCTGCAGGTCACTGTGCTGATTGCCTGGCTGGTGTGGGGATGGGCGGCGGCGTCGGTGCTCGTCGAACTGGCACTCGTCCTCGCCGAAACGGGGCCCGCCCAGGGCGCCGCCTGGCTGGGGCAGGCTCGCTCTATAGCCGACCGCCTCACACTGCCCCTTGCCCGGCGCGCCATTGCGGCCGTGTTCGTCGTGCAGCTCGCCACGCGGCCTGCATTGCCGGCGCTCGCCTTCGCTGCTGAACCCGCAGCCGCGATTGTGCGCCCCGCGACGGCTGATGTTGTCGGTACGTTCCGCTCAATTGCCCGCTTTGAAGATCTGGAGCCCGAACTCGCCCCGCGACCTGGGGTGATCGAACACGTCGTCCAGAAGGGGGACACGTTGTGGTCGATCGCGGCACGCTACTACGGCAGCGGCGAGGAGTTCGACCGTGTCGTCGACGCCAACATCGGCACGGAGATGACCGACGGCCGCACATTTGACCGCGCCGGCCTCATCTACCCCGGCTGGACGCTCGATATCCCGTTGCCGAGCACGGTCATCGAAGAACACGACGGCGCACGCTGGTACGTCGTGCAGCCGGGGGACACGCTCTGCGGCATAGCTGCTCGGCTGCTAGGCGGCGAGGCGCGATACACCAAGCTGTTCCAGCTGAATGCCGGCACGCGTCTGGGGAACGATGGCCCCACGCTGACCTCCCCAGACCTGATATGGCCACAGCTTCGCCTGCGTCTGCCTGGCGAGGCCGTGGCTGCGCCGGCAGAGTCGAGGCAGCCCGACAATGCTTCCATTGAGCTCACGCCCAGCAGCGCATCGGAGCGCGCAAGCCCAGCGGGGCCGCCATCAGCCGCCGCACCGGAGCGAACCCCGCTGCCAGCTCCTGCCGGATTACCGGAAGTAACGCCCGACGAATCCTCGGCGACGGTTGTCGCCCTGCCAACACCGTTTCCGATCGATGCGACCGCTGACACCGCTCTTTCAGCGGACGAGTCCACGCGAAGCGGCGGAACGATGTTCACCACGCCGGCTCAAGTGGCCGCGGGCGCTGCTCTCGTCGCGCTTGGCGCGGCCGCGACTCGCGCGCTCGTGCGGCGCCGTCGACGTGTGGCCGAGTCCGATCTCGAGCCGGTTGTCGCACTGGAGCAGGGCTTTGCGTTGGCTGATCCCGCGAGGGTGCTGGGCCACCAGCTTGGTGGAGCGACTGATGCGCCTAATGAGATCGCCAACAGGCTGGGCCGCTCGTACGCGGCGGTGCTCGGCAGCAACCTTGCCGATAATGAGCGTGCGCAGGTGTTCGGTCAGGTCGAGCTGGTAGCGGTGCGCCACGGCCAATCGTCCACGACGTGCGTGTTGAGCGCGCCGCCGGCGGCGCGCGCGCACTTGCTGCGGCATCTTGAGCCCTCGGTCACAGCTGCCTTCGGCGACGCTGTGGACATCGAGGGCCTGGTTTCGCACGAAGGCGACGTTTTCATCCGCCTCGCCGGGATCGACCACCGTCGATTGCGGCTCGCCGTGCTGGATGGTCCAAGCGCGGGGGAGAGTCTGTGGCCGAGCCCGCTGCTGGTGCCGCTTGCCCTTCTCTACGATCGCCAGACGCTGCTGGCCAACTGGCACGCTCTGAGCCATGTCCTGGTCGCCGGTCCGCTTGGCCAGACGGCAGAAACGGTGCTTGTCGGGCTGCTGGCCTCGCTTGTGGCGCGCCGGCCGCCGTCGGACCTCGCCCTGGTGACGTTTGCGAGCCCGAATTCGCTCCCTGTCGAGCTCACGGCTTTGCCGCACCAGCTTGTCTCCCCTGTGGATCCCGCCAATGGCGCGGCAGTCGGTGCCGTGCTTGAACAGCTACGGGACGAGCTGGATCGGCGCGGCACCGCGGACGCCCAGGATGGCGTGGACGTGGTGGTGGTGATTCGCGAGCTGGCCGGCTTGCAAGATGAGTATTGGGAGCTCCTGGGGAGGTTGGTCAGCGAAGGGCCGCGCCTGCGCATCCACCTGCTCGCGGCCAGCGATCAACCGGCTGGTGAGCTTGCCCGGTCGCGTTCATACCTGGCCGACTTCCGCACGCGCCTTGTTCTGCATACCGCCGACGAGGACGCGAGTCAGGCGCTATTGGGTGCGGCCGGCGCCGAAGAGCTTGGGCCAGGCGGGCAACTGCTAATCCGGCTGGAGGGCCGTACACCTGTTCGCGCTCATGGGTTCCGTGTTGCCGCTGACCACCTCGCGCGCCTGGTCGCCTTGATGCGGCAGCGCGCGGGCGCCGGTTTCCCCCCGTCCCAGGTTCCGGAGCCTGGCGAGCTCGCGCCTCGCACTG
>DASPXY010000401.1:0-2921 GCA_035637055.1 Gemmataceae bacterium
GCGTGACGGTGTTGACCGGTTCGACGTCGTCCGCGCCGACGCCGGTGCGGGCGAGTGCTTTCAGGTAGCGCTCGTTGTCCTCGTCGAGCAGGGCCTGGAAACGTGCCTTCGACGGATAGAGAGTCTTCACGTTGTCCACGTCAGCGCGGGTGAAGGCGTTGGGGTTCTTCTCGACGTGCGCGCCGCCGCCGCCGAACTGGGGTTAACCGTGGAGGATTTCACCGGTCGCGTCAAACAGTCACCCACGCTGGCGCGCGTCCTGGGGCCGCTGCGCCTCGCGAGCGGCACCGTCCAGCGGCAGGTGTTTCAGGAGGGCTTCGCCGAGGTCGTCCGCACGCTTCGCCTCGATGAAGGAACCGGCAAGGTGCAGCCGTCCGTGGTGATCGTCAACCCGTTCAGCGGGCATATCGGATCGGTATTGGCGATTGCCGTGTCGCCGGACGGATTACAGGCGGCGAGCGGTGGCGATGACCGCAGCGTGCGGTTGTGGGATGTCGCCACCGGCCGCGAGCTGCGCCGCTTCGAGGGGCACACCGGCGAGGTGACGGCGCTGGCGTTCACGCCGGACGGCAAACGCCTGGTGTCGGGCGCTGGCGACCGGACCGTGCGACTCTGGGATGTCACGACCGGCAAGGAACTGCGCTGTCTGCGCGGCCACACCGATCGCGTGCGGGCCGTGGCGATCAGCGCCGACGGCAAGCGTTTTGCCTCCGCGGCCGACGACCGCACCATCCGCCTCTGGAACGCCGACACGGGCGCGGCTCTGGCCACTCTCACGGGACACGCCCGCCCCGTCAATGCGGTGGCCTTCTCGCCCGATGGCCGTCGGCTCCTGAGCGCCGGTCAGGATGGAACCCTCCGGCTCTGGGACACTGCAAGTCCAGGAGAACTGCGGTCCCTTGAGGGGCATACTCGCGCCGTGCATGGCATTGCCTTTGCGCCGGATGGGCGCCGCGCTTTGTCGGGCGGCGACGACCGCACCGTGCGTCTGTGGGATCTGGAGAGCGGCCGCGAACTGCGGCGCTTCGAGGGGCACGTCAACGCCGTGATCCGCGTCGCCTTCGCGCCGGGCGGCAAGCACGCCCTGTCAGCCAGCAGCCAGTACCGCACGGTCGATCGCATCCTGCGCGTCTGGGATCTCGACAGCGGCCGCGAGATGCAAAGCCTGGGTAGTGTGGAAGAGGCGAGCGTTGGTTGTGTGGCGCTGCTGCCGAACGGCCGCGGCGCTCTTTCGGGAGGCGCCGGCGGCAGCATACGCCTTTGGCGATTGTCAAAGTAGGTTTAGTTGTGGCGTCAGAACCCCTCCCCCCAACCCCCTCCCCGCAACGGAGAGGGGGAGAAGAAAAGACGCTCTTGGTCTGGCTCCCCCTCTCCTTGCAGGGGAGGGGGTTGGGGGGAGGGGTTCTGATACCGAGGCGACCACATCGTGTTCAAACCATCCTTCACGAAGGAGAAAATCATGCGCAAGTGGGTACTCGCGTCGGGCGGCGTACTCTGCCTGGGGTTGCTGTTCACTTCCGGCCAAATTGGTGCCCTCGTCGGCGGCCGCAAACCGCCGCCCGCGAAAGGCGCCCCTGGCGTCAACAACACTGCCCCGGCAGCCAAGGCGGTCGAGCCGACGACAGCGCGGAGCCGGATTGTCAAGGTCACGGTGTACCCAGGGAATGCCCTGGTAACGCGCGAGGTCGAAGTGCCGCCAGGCAACGGCCTGACCGAACTTGTCGTGGCCGATCTGCCCGTCCGCACCATGCAGAGTTCGCTGTACTCTGAAAGTGCCAACGGCATGCGCGTGCTGAGCACGCGCTTCCGGACCCGTCCCGTCGAGGAGGACACCCGCGAGGAGGTCCGCAAGCTCGAAGACGAACGCCGGAAACTGCTGATCTCCTCGCAAAAGATCACCGCCGATCTGGAGGTGATCGTGCAAAACATGCAGATGCTGACGAAGTTGGAGAAGTTCACGGAAACGACGGCAGCGCACACCACCGAGAAGGGCGGCGTCAACGGCGATGCGGCGATCACCATGGCCAAGTACGTCATGGAACAACGCGCCGACAAGGCCAAGGAGAAGGTCGCTCTCCAACAGCAGCTCGACACCCTCAAGGAACAGGCGGTGTTCCTGCAACGCAAGTTCGACAACTTGACCGCGGGCGCAACGCGGGTCGAGCGGGATGCGATCATCATCGTCGATCGCGAGAACGGCGCCGGCGGCACCGTCCGCCTGAACTATCTGGTCGATCGCGCCGGGTGGCAGCCGCAGTACAAGTTGCGGGCCAGCGCCAAGGGCAAGGATCCCGTGCAGATCGATTACCTGGCCGGTGTGTCGCAGCAATCCGGCGAGGACTGGGGCCAGGTCGAAGTGACCCTGTCCACCGCCCAGCCGATGCTCAACGCCGCGCCGCCCGGACTCGCGAAATTGGAGGTGGCGGTTGTGGCTCGCGCCAGCGTGCCGATGCCCCCCGGGGGCGGGGGCGGCAGCGGGCCCACCTTTGCCCCGCAACCCGAGGGCGCGCTGACGCAGAAGGCGCTGGGGCTGCGCGCTCAGGCGGGCGAGAACTACCGCAGCAACAAGGATGCGGGGCTCGCCGGCCGGCAACTCAACGAGGCCGCCGCCTACGAGCAAGCCAACGACCTGATGAAGTCCCGCGAGGCAATCATCGCCGAGCGGCTCAACCCAAGCAGGAACCCCACCGCCGCCAACGATGGTCCGAGCGTGACGTATCAGTTGAAGTCGAAGTTGACGATTCCGTCACGCAACGACGAGCAGGTGATCGAGGTGGCCAAACTCAACTTCGAGCCCACATACTACTACAAAGCCGTGCCCGTGCTCAACCGCCATGTCTACCGCCTGGCCGACCTGACCAACAAGAGCACCTATGTCCTCCTGCCCGGCGAGGCCACCATGTATCAGGGCACCGACTTCG
>DASPXY010000402.1:0-3150 GCA_035637055.1 Gemmataceae bacterium
TCCTTGCCGAGGAGAGGACGGAGGCGCCGGCGGTCAAGCCACCGACCGCCCGTGCGCCGGCCGCAGCCAGCGTCGCCGCCCGCAGGGGGCCGGGCACGGCGACAGCACTCGCGGCCAGCAGTCCCGCCAAGGCCGCCGCCAGCGTGACGCCCCGGCCGCGGAGGCGTGCTTCGAGCAGTCGCCGGCCCTGCGCCAACCGCCGCCGTAGCGTGTTGAGGCCCCAGCCGAGTTGCCGGGCCGCCTCGTCCTGCGTCCGCCCCTCCAGGTAGCAAAGTACCAGCGGGGCGCGGTATCGGTCCGACAGCTGGCCCAACTCGTGGTCCAGAATGCCGAGCATCTCCTTCCAGGCCAGCGCTTCCGGAGGCCCGACGGCCTTGTCGCACACGGCGGCGGGCAGGCTTTGCATCTGCCGCCGCCGTGTCCGCACGGCAAGGCGGTAAGCGACGCCGTGCAAGAAGCCCGCCAGCGATGCCCGCTGGCGGATCGCACCGGCGCGGTCGGCGAGGACGAGGAAGGTGGCCTGAAACACGTCCTCGGCCGCGTGGGCGTCGTGCAAGATCCGGCGACAGACGTTGAGGACCATCGGACCGTGACGGCCGAGGAGTGCTGAGAACGCCTCGTCACTGCGCCGCGCGAGGAAGTCTGCGAGGAGTTGTTCGTCCGAGGACGCGGCGGCGGCCAGGCGGCGGACGTGCTGCAAGAGCGATGGGACGGTGTTTGCCAACATGAAGCGGCCTCCGGAACCTACAGCGTTCGGCATCTTACCCTATCATGTGCAGCCTCGGCCGCGGGGCGCCCAACTTTTTCGCCCGGGAGCGAGTCAGAGGAAGCGGTGAATCCACTCCCGGGGTGAACGGTCACTCTGCGAAAAAGGCCAAGGGCAGGTCTGCTGACCTCGAGCGGTTCACGGGAGAGTGGCCCCCTGGCGGAGCGCGGGGACTCTCCTGTCCGCCCCCCTGCGGCCACCTGGGCCGTCGAGCAGCGCGAACGCGGACCCCTCGCGGCCACCGATTTGGCCACGGTGGCCGCGAGGTCTGATGACGCAACTTACTGCTGGGGAATCTGTTGTGTCGTCTCAGGAGTTCGCGGCCAACTGGCCAACCGTCGCTCGGGGAGTTGGCCGCCTGCCCCACCGAGAGCGGCTCCCGGGAGAGTAGCTCCCTCGCTCCGCGAGCGCGTTCCCCTGGGCGCCACCCGACTGGGAACCGCTCTCGACCATTAAAATGTTGATCCACTACGAACCCCTGGCACTGCCTGCAGCCCCCTCCCAACCAACAAACACGTCCCTGGAGCGACGTCGGAAAAAGATCCCGAGCAACCGTTCACGGGTCAGAAGTGACAAGCGTACGGCCAGGGGCCAGGCGCAGACGCTGGTCTTGACCGGTCAGCGATGTAGGATGGCGAGCGCCAGGGACAAGCGGACCGGAGAGTGTCCGGGCCAGTGCGGACAGGCGGCCGGAGGAGTCGCTGCGCTCAGGTTGTCGTGCGCTCGATCCGCGCAATTGTTTCCGTTCTCGAGAGGGGCGCATTGCGGCCCCACCGCAACCCGCGACGGCTTCCGCGATACAAGAAAACTCGACACGGCGTCGAATCTTGGCTGTCGTGACCATTTCGTCTATCATATCCTGCGAAAACAGCCATCCCGCCTTTCTCAGTTGCTGGGGGACACCATGCAGCACGTAAAACCACTGGCGTTCGCACTACTTCTCTTCCTCCTCGCTGCGGGCACATTGACTGCCGGCGGCGACGCGTTTCTCGGCGCCTTCGATGGCAAGGGCTTCGACGGCAAATCCAGCATGGAGTGGGTTTTCAAGAAAGGCAAGGACGGGGCGGTCAGCGTGTCGGTCATGATCTTTCAACCCCAAGGCAAGAGCAAAAAGTCGCTGGGCCGCGGGCCGGGCAAGAATGTCAAGGTCCAGGGGGACAAGCTCGAGTTCGAGATCGATTGGTTCCAGTCGCAACCGATCAAGGGCCCCAAGGGCGCCAAGTACGTCGCAGAAATCAACGACAACAAGCTCACCGTGAACTGGTCCGCCGGCGACGACAAAGGCGAACTCACGGCCGTCAATCGCAATCCGAAGGTCGTCGCCAAGAAGGACGACAAGAAGGGCGACAAGACCAAGTCGGTCACGTCGAAAGTTTACCTGTCCGGCCTCACGGACGATAAGCTGATCCCCATCCAAAAAGGCACCGTCACGCAGCTTGCCCTGGTCATCCCGATGGGGAAAGCGTCCAAGGCGCAATGGTTGAAGGTGACCAGGGACACGAAGTTCGTGCTCGTCAACGGCGACGAGAGCAAGACCTACAACCAGAACAACGTGCTCGACGACCCGGCCGTTCGCATGGAGTTTCGCGAACGCTACGTCACGCTGGAGCGGCAAGGCAATGTCGCCCTGACGGTGACGGCGACCGCGAAGAAGAAGTGACCGCCTCTTGGTGGACCGATAAGGGGGCATCGAGCGACGGTTACACGGGATCGATAAGGATCGGACCGATAAGGGGGGACCGATAAGACCGATAAGGGAGACCGACCGATGCGGGGACGCATCGTCCCTGCCCAAAGTGGAGGTGATTGGTGGAGGCAAATAATACAGGGAGCCTTTTCAGGGGGCAAGAGGAAAGCTCTTTCGGCTTCTTCGTCAGAGCAAGCGTAAACGTCTTCTCCGGGGCTGCCTTCCCCTTCGGCTCGGCTCACCGAAGGATCTGTATTTTCGGCAGAGCTTTCTGAAGGCCTGTTACCCCTGCATCGGAGACTTTCGTTCCGATGAGGTTCACCCACCGGAGATCGTTCAACCCTTTCAAAATCTCAAGCCCTTTGTCGCTGACCTGTGTGTCGTTCAGATTGATCTGCTGGAGTTTCGCCATCCGCTTTAGGTGGGCCAACCCGGCGTCACCGACGGCCGTCTCTCCGCACCATAACCTCTCGAGTTGGTGCAAGCCTTTCAGGTGGGCCAACCCGGCGTCACTGACCTTCGTGCCCGTAACGCCCAACTCCTTCAGTTTGGTCAAGCCTTGGAACTGGGCAACAATAAATTGAACAAATCACTTGGGACTAATGGTGTAATTCCAATCCCCGTGGAACGCCTCTTTCTCCAGCTGCACCGCTGCCAGTTCCTCGTCGGAGACTTTGATCCCGGTTTCATACGTGTT
>DASPXY010000403.1:0-2362 GCA_035637055.1 Gemmataceae bacterium
ACGCCCACCATGCCATCGGAGCGAGCGCGACCGCCGAAATACCAATCCCCACAGCGGCTACCGTGGCGCGGTCCCAGCGCAGCCCCCACTCGAAGGCCAGCCATACAGCCGCACCCACCACGGTTGGAACGACGCACGCCAGTGACCAGCGCCAGAACGAGCGCACATTGCCTCCGTGAGTGGGCAGGCTCGCCCGGCGCTGCACCGGGACGATCGGACCCCCTAGCGTATCTTCGCGCCCACACGACGGATCTCAAGGTCACCGACGCGCGATTCGACCAGACAAGTAGTCCCGCCGCGACTCCGCGTCAGGTGTGCGCCCCCGCCTGAAGCAAAAGCAGCGCAAGAGTCGTTCCTGCGAACCAAAACGGGCCTTGAGCGAGATGGGTCGTCAACTTCGCCCGTCCGGACACAATGAGCCCCACGCCAACGAGTGCGGCCGACAGGGTAGCCAAGAACGCGGCCGTGTACAGGGTCAGCCATCCTGGCCATGCGGCTGCCGCGCCGACCGCGAGGGCATACCGAACATCGCCCCAATGCACCAGTGCGGGCATCACCAGCGCGCAGACCGCAACGATGGCAGCGGTGATCAGCGCGCCGAGGATCGACCGTATCCAGGGCTGCCAGTCATGGGTGCGAAGCGCGTTCGCGAGTAGCACGGCGATTAGGCCGCCGGCTGCGGCGTAGCTGAGCCGGGCCGGCAGCCGCTGCACGGCCAGGTCCACGAACGCGAGCACTATCCCGACCGCCGCCCACCAGCCGTAGGCGATCAGCGGCAGTCCACGCATGCCGGAGAAGACGAGCCCAGCCGCCGACAGTGCCACACCCACCTCCAACGCTCCGGGTGGCGGGCCTAGTCGCTGTCCGCATCGCCCACACCGGGCTACGGCCGAGATGGCCACCATGTCGCCCCGTGGGCCCAGTGGGGTGGTACAGCGTGGACACGTACGACGCCAGGGCCGACCGACGCGAACGGCATGAGTAATGACCGCCCACCGGAGAACGGGCGTCACCATGAGCGCGCAGACTGCGGTACGGACAACGAGCACGATCCTGCTTCGAGGGACGGCCCTTGGGCGGTCGGCTTCATACGGCTCCCGGCTGCGCATCGGCTACTGCTCAGGATCGCCGGGCGGCTCGTGCGACCGGGGTTCGTCGGAATCCGGTGCCTGGTCTTGAAGATCCGCAATCTGCCCAAGGATGGTAACGATGTTCTGGCCGAGGTCGGTCAGCGAGTGCACGTGGCCCTTGCCCACGGCCTGCTTGTAGACCAATCCATCGTCGGCCAACCGGCGCAACGTCCTGCTGAGGACGCCATCGTTGAGGGCAGGATCAACTTCTCGGATGCGCCGCCCAAGATCTTTGTGTCGAAGCGGTCCCTGACCGAGCCTAGTGAGGATCAGCAGCTCCCATTTGCGGCCCAGGATCTCCTGGACTCGGAGCAAGTGTTGTGCGCTCACGCAGACACCCCCGTCCCCCCGCGACCCGACTCCTTTCCCGTGTGCTACGTGTCGGGCAATTTGGCGTTGCGCAGATTCACTTCACCGAGCATTGACGACGCTGTCAAGAAGTTATCGCCGGCAGAAGTGCATGATCCGCAGTCCAGGCGGCTTCGCCCCGAGATGCCGGGACGTCATTTACATTCAAATGACCGGCTATATCGACATAAGATCAAAATATCAATCACGGTGGGCAGTCTCCGCCCGCATGATCGCAGAATCGAGATCGTCGAGGAGTCGCAGCAACCGATGACCTCGCCGGGTCAAGACATGATGACCGAGCAGACAGTCGGCGGCGGGCTCCACCGCTCCGATCGTCACCAGCCGTTGCAGCGCCGCACCAAGCAGTTCGGCATCGGTGTCGGCCGGCAACGCGTCTTCAAGAGCCTTGCCCTCACCGATGGCGGCCAGCGTGTCCACCAACAGCGGCTGGAGGATGAGGTCAAGCGCCCGTCCAAGATCCTCATACGCGGGTGAGACGGCCACAGATTCCCCCAAGCCGAAGTCAACGGCGACATCTGCACGGCATTCAAGTCTTCGCGGTTGCCGTGTATGGGTCAGTGTGGACCCGCAGGCGCCAATCAGCAAGCGGCGATGACATAAACGCTACTCGATGCGTTTCACGCACGCACGTACTTCAATGCACGTACCTGCGGGCACGTGTTTTCCGGCGCGTGGCGGATACGAAATCAATGAGCGAAGCTGGACGCTGGCCTGCAACTTGCGATGTGGAGGTGGCGGGTGTTGACACGGGGGGCGGGACGAGTGCGCGCCCGAAAATGCGGTCGAACGCCGGCAGTTCATCCGGCGGCGCGCAAGGGTGGCAGCGACGCGTGGTCGCAGCGGGCACGATGGCGCAATGG
>DASPXY010000404.1:0-4156 GCA_035637055.1 Gemmataceae bacterium
GTCGCCGGCGCCTCCGTCACCGCAACCGCCCACTACAAGACCACCGACACCACCCACAGCACCCAGGCCTCGGCCAGCGGCCTCGCCGACATCCCATACCGCATCAGCCGCGCCACCCCGGGATACACCGTCAACGTGGACGTCGCCGTCACCGCGAACGGCGCAACCAAAACCTGCTCGACATCCTTCACGCCCGAATGATCGCGACCGCGAACCCCTTCCCTTCGGGGCGCATGCGGGCGCGAGCGAGGTCACGCCCGCTATGCCCGTCACGCGCCGCTATCGGCTATGGGGCCGATGACCGGCGAAGGCCACCGGCGGGTCCGTGGGGCTGCTCCAGCAACGCAGAGGCGCCTGAGCCCGCCAGCCGACGACTGGTCCAGCCCAATATTCACCGGGGTGAACTTTGCCGAGGCGTTTCCCAGCGTGGCGCGTCTGGCTGCTTGTACTCGTAGGTCAAGCGATTTCGGTTGCCAACGAAGAGGATCCGGACGTAGGTCACCGGTCTGACTCTCTCACCGTTGATGCAATAGAGGACGCGCGTGTGGTCAAGGACGGCCGCACCTGACTCGAGCGCTAGGAGCGCTGCCTCGTTCGGATTTGCTAGTCGGGCAGCGACAGTATCGACCCAGCCCACCCTTCGGTAGCCGGCAGCATCGATCAGTTTCTCCAGCTCGCCCGCGGCCACTGGATCGGTGCTGGCGACGATGTCGTGCGGATAGTAGGAGTCCTCAAGGGCTGCCGGTTCGTCGTTGGCGAGCCTCACCGTTCGCTGGTGGACAACCGGAGACCCGACTGCGATCTCGAGTTGATCAGCAACCTCAAGAGGTGACGGACCGATCGTCCGCTCAGATCGATGGGCAGCGGCGACGCCAACTCGGCTCGTTCCTGAATCGAACCTGTCCTCGCGGGTGGGTAGCGCTTTGTCGAGACCCGCTGAGGTCGACATGACGTGCGTCAGTGTTGGGGAATCGCGAACAACAGCGCCAAGGCCATCGCGCATGACGATCAGACCGTCGGCTTGAAGGCGTGCCAGCGCAAGCTGCACCTCGGGTGAGGACGCGCCGAAGCGCTCGGCGAGCTCTGCGGCGGACGGCACACTGCTGCCGGCGCCGAACTCGCCACGTGCGATGGCGCGCTGAATTAGTTGGGCAATGACCCTGTGTCGTGGGGGCACTGAGGCTCCTCCCGCCTGCGCCGGCTTACCTCAACGGTACGTCGTGCGGCGCGAAGCCGGGTTTCTCCCTGCCGCCAGCGAGGGGGGCTGGGACTCCGGGTGAGCAGGCCGCCTATCGACCCTTGGATACAACCGCGGCCGCCACCTGGAGCCGGGCCGTGTTCGCCACGCGCTGTCGCTCAAGTGCCGGCTTGTCGGCCTCGATGAGCGCTTGTTGGTAGGCCATCTCAACCGCGACCCAGACGCCGACCACATTGTGTTCCTTCTTGCAGGCCGCGTCCGTGACCGCGGTCGTGGTCTGTGCTGGCGACAGCCGAGCTAGTAATGCCCGGTCTTGGAGCACGTCAAGTGGCGTGGAGTAGCTGAGCCCCGCGAGCTTCATGCACGCTGCCCAGCGGTCGAATACTTGCTGGACTCTGGAGTCGTCGGCCGACAGTGCCCAACTCTTCATCGCCAACGGTTCTGCGATGTCTTCGACTCCGGCGGACTGTTCACTCGCTCGTAGGCGTCGCTGCGCCTCGCCGGCACAGCCGCCGGGCGGTACAGGGCGGCTGGTGAATGCTCTGGCGCCCTCGCCTACCAGGATTGCTGTCACCTTTGGATCTCGATCCTGCTCCGAGCTTGGCGGCGGCGCGACCTTCGATCCCTGGGGCTGTCGGTACCCGTATCTGCGGGCCTCGGTCAGGTCAGTGATGCCGTACCGGCGTTCGTTTCTGGTTTGGAGCCCGGTTCCTGGACGAGTCGGAGCCTGGTAGTTGATGCCGAAGCGCTCCATGCACCGACGAGTGAGGATGCCGCGTGCCTCGGCCAGGTGCCGGTAGTCGTCGAGCGAGAGCATGTACTCATCGAGGGGGAGTAGCAAATTCTTCGTGTCCGTCAACGATTTGATAGGCCCGATGGCCGGCTCGCGGGTCGTGGTTCGGCCTGTGCCCCGGGTGCCGCAGGCGGTGAGTGCGAGGATCACTGCATACGCCAGGAGGCGCATGCAGTGATACCTCGTCTGGACAGGTCTCCTGGTCACGACTTGCCCGTCTCAGAATTCCCAGCAGTTGGACCAGTTGTTGTTCCAGGTGGCGTCGAGGCGGCTGTTGATCTCGTTGGGCTCGAGTACATCGAAAGCGCCGATTGCGCAGGCCAGCAGGCTGGTGATGACCGCATAAGAGTTGGGGTCTCGGTTGAATGCCGACTGCGCATGGTCGGCGACGATCTGGAGGTACCCCGACTTGCCGGGGCCACCGATGAATCGATCGTTGCGGTGGTCGTTGTCGCCGTAATAGAAGTCGATCCAGGCGCCACCCAGGCCATCGTTATAGAACAGGCACAGCTCGCCGCTGTCGCACCAGCCGTCCTTGTGCGCAGCACTGGCCGGGCTTGCGACCCCCACCACGAGCGCCACCACGGCCGCTGCACCCGCCAGCATTGTCCGAATCTTCATCGTCAGACCGCCCCTTCTCTGTTTGATGTCTCGCGAGATCCGCGGATCCGTTTGGTCCTGGGGGCATCGTGCTCCGGCACGCGTCTCAGCCGGAGGGGCGCTGCGCCTCGGCGTGCTCGACGCCGCGTCTCAGGGCCGTCGCATGCGCGTCGAGGGTGCGCCTCGTGATTGTCTCGGAAGCGTCCGTCTTCGGCCCGATGAGATCGAGCCGATTCATCCCCGACTCGTGCGGCTCAGCGTGTGTTCGGCGGCTTGGAGTTGACGCACGAGTTGTTACCAAGTGCCCCGGCTCCTACTCAACGGGCTAGAGGCTCCTATTCAGCCTTGAGCGGTTCGCTATCGCCCGCGGCGTGACGTATCCCGCTGCGAGCAGGGGCGAGATCAGAGACTGAATTGCGGGGCCCGGCTCCGCATTCACCTCCTCCGCGAGGAGCCGCCTGTACGCCTCATAGCTCCGCAGGCCATCAGCGACGTTGCCCTCCCGGATCAGGACCTCGACCAGAAGGCGGTTCGAGCTCTCTCGCAGGGGATCCATCGTCACGGCGAGAAGTGCACTGGCCGCGGCCTCGCCGAATCGGCCGGCCATCAATAGACGTTCTGCGGCCGCGTCGAGCGCATGTAGTTGCAGAAGATGGAGGTGCTCACGCGGCGCTACAAGCCACGGCTCGCTCCAGCCGGGCAACAGCCTCCGGCCAATGAACGGGGGAGGGGCCGTCGGAGGTGCTTCGCGCTGCAGCATTGCCGAGCTCCACCGGACGGCTTCCTGGAAGTCAACAATGTCGGCATCGATCCTCAGACCGTCCGCTTCCTCGATGACCAGCCCGTTAGCATCGACGCGGAGTCGCCACATGATCGTCCGCAGGTTCGCGTAGGCGCGGTCTAGTCGCTGGTCCTCATACAGCCGAACCGCCGCGTCGTCTCGGGCGATCGCGCCCTCCACCGCGAGCAGGGCGATCAGTCGGCGCGTGCTGGGGCGCAGCTGCAACCGTCTCAGCCCGCGCCGGACACCAAATCCGCCCATCACCTGAACCGCTACTTTGAGGTCACGTCGCCCCGCCATGAAGGTCCCCACCCTCCCGGAACGGAATTCAAATTCCAGGCAGGTTTCGGAACCTACGCCTCCTGGCAGTGCGTGACCAGATCTCATTACGCAACTTCGTGCAATATGTCACCCAGCGAAACGTTATAACCCTCCGCAACGGTTGCGCCTCCCAACGGCTACGCGCGGTGAACGACAGCGCCTCACGAGTTCGCATCTGTCGCGCGCGGCGACGGCCGAGGCGGCACAAATGGACACGTGAAGGGGTCGGCTTAGCAACGGAACGAATCTGGTTGTTTTCGTGATCTTGAGATGCGATGGAGGGTCACTGTTGTTGGGCGTCGCGCCATGCCTGCCAGACGTCGGGGCGTAGCCGGCCGCGGTCGGGGACGGTGAACCCTTGGGCGCGTGCCCATGCGCGGACTTCGCTGGTTGTCGGTTCCGGTGCGGAGGGTGCCGGTGACGTCGCCGGCGTGGCTGCGTCGCTGCCGATCCGCTCGGCGAG
>DASPXY010000405.1:0-3307 GCA_035637055.1 Gemmataceae bacterium
GGCGAGACAGTCTGGATGAACGCTTTCAGCCAGGGTGCTTCCCAGGAAGACGTGGCCAACGCGATCATGGCGAGCGCGGAATACCGGACCAAGGTTGTCCAGGATCTGTATCAGGCGATCCTGGGCAGGACCGCGGATGCCAGCGGGCTGAATAACTGGGTCGCGTTCCTGGGAACCGGCGGGAGCCTCCTACAATTCAAGGCGAACCTCCTCGGCTCGCCGGAGTACGCCAACCTCACCGGAGGGTCCGACGAGGGTTTCCTCACGGGAGTCTACGGCTATCTCTTTGGCCGTGGCCTCGACCCATCGGGCGCCGTGGGGTGGGGCGCGGCACTGGCCGACGGGGCGTCGCGGGCGGCGGTCGCGCTGAGCCTCGCCACGAGTCTCGAAGGGAGGCAAGCCCTGGTGAAGCAATGGTCGCAGACCTACCTCCACCGCGCCGCCGACCCCGCCGGGCTGGACTACTTCGGTGCGTTG
Source organism: Gemmataceae bacterium (assembly GCA_035637055.1). GTDB lineage: Bacteria > Planctomycetota > Planctomycetia > Gemmatales > Gemmataceae > DASPXY01. The sequence continues at coordinate 478 of DASPXY010000405.1, forward strand.
CTCCAAGCAGGGCTGAACCCTCACGCCGTTCTGGCCAACCTGCTCGGCTCCGCCGAGTATGCCTCGCTGCAGGGCAGCGAGAGCCAACCACCGGCTGTGTTCTTCGATCGGGCTTACCGACAATTGCTCGGCCGCCCGCTCGACCAGGCGGGCCTGACCTTCTGGACAAGCGTTTTCGACCAGGACAACTCCGGCGATACGGTCCTCGCGGGAATCCGCGCCAGCGTTGAATACAGGACAATCGTGGTTGAAAATATCTACGCCCGGCTGCTGCAGCGGACCGCGGACCCGACCGGCCTGGAGAACTGGGTTGCCTTCCTGGCCAGCGGCGGCACGGAGGCGCAAATCGAGGAGTTCATCCGCGCTTCGACCGAATATCAGGCCCGCTTCGGAGGGTGAGACTGTGGCGAACGGCCGGCGTAAGCCGGCTGGTGGGGCCAGCACCAGCCGGCTTACGCCGGCCGTTCGCCTGGAAGGTTGCCAAAATCGAAAGGGTCGCCTTCGCCTCCTGTTGACCCTGACAACGCCGGCCAGGGCGGTTAAGATGTCGGAATACTGTTCACAGGAGATGCGATGCCCTTGAACTTTTCGGTCCTGGCCAGCGGCAGCGCCGGCAACGCGAGTCTGCTGGAAGCCGATGGTTTCGGCGTTCTGATCGATGCGGGTCTTGGCCCCCGGCAACTGGCCACCCGCCTCACCGCGGTCGGAGCCTCCTGGCAACGCGTCCGCGCCGTCGTGCTGACTCATACCCATAGCGACCACTGGAACGACCGCACCTTCGCCCACCTCCGGCGCCAGCGTATCCCCCTCTACTGTCACGCCGGCCACCATGCGCCGCTGGCCAGTTATGCTCCAGCCTTCGCCGGCCTCCGCGCCGACGGCCTTGTCCGCTCCTACGCGGCCGGCGAAGACTTGACGCTCGCGCCCGGGATTCGCTGCCGACCCCTGCCTCTGCGGCACGATGGCTCGGTCACCTGCGGCTTCCGCTTCGACGTGGGCCACGGACTGTTCGGCGGACCGACGGCGCTGGCCTACGCCGCCGACCTCGGCTGCTGGCAGCCGGACCTGGCACGAGCACTTGCGGACGTGGATATCCTCGCCCTGGAATTCAATCACGACGTGGGAATGGAGTACGCCAGCGGTCGCTCGCCCAGGCTGATCATGCGCGTTCTGGGCGATGAGGGGCATCTGTCCAATGTGCAAGCTGCGGGACTCCTGCGCGAGATGGTGCGACTGTCCGAACCGGGACGACTGCGGCACCTGGTCCAGCTTCATCTCAGCCGTGACTGCAACCGGCCTGCCCTCGCCGTCGCTGCGGCCGGGGAGGTTCTCGCCGCCTGCACGCCGCCTGTCGCGATCCACACGGCCCGTCAGGATGAGCCTGGCCCGTGCCTGGCGCTTGGGGAAGCGAATGGCGTCCGGCGGCCAAGGCCGCGCGTGCGCCGGCCCCGACCCGCACGGCCTGCGGAATCGCCTGCCTTCTTCCAACCCTGGCTTCCCGGCTGGGAAACGTCGGACTGCACAGAGACGTAGCAAATGCTGTGTGCTCTGGCGTTGACGGTCTTCCGCTGGAGGGGTATACACCTTGCGGCCCGGTCCTGCAGGGCCAGCCGCCCGCGTACCCCAGTGGAGACAGATCATGCTCAGGAAGGTTCTCCGAAGGCTCGTGCGCGGCGTACGGCGTCCGTCCGCCAACGTGGTGACGCCGCCTGCCCCGCCGTCCCCGCCTCTCCCGCCGGTAACCCCAGTCCCGGAGGAACAACTGGGGGAACAGCTGCGCTATCTCTCGGAGAACATCCCACTCTTTGCCCCCCTACTGGAGCAGCAGCGGAACTGTCTGCGCGCGTGGAACACCCCGACCCTGCAGTGCTTGCCACCGTCCTCCTACCAGGACAAGGACGTGCTCGAGATCGGCTGCGGCATCGGCGTCGGCTGTGCCCTGTACCTGGCCTGCGGCGCTCGCTCCGCCTGGGGCTTCGACCCGACGCTCACCGAGTCGGTGCTGACGCACCTGCGCGTCCTGCCGCGCGCCCGCTTCACCCCGGCGGTGTTGACCGAGGAGGCCGTCGGCGAGTCCCGCTTCGACCTGATCTACGCCCACTTCGTGAGCGAGCACGTCGGCGATCTGCTGGCGAACTTCGCCCTGGTTCACAAGTTGCTGCGCCCCGGCGGGCGGTTCGTCGGGCTGCACGCCAACTACTACGGTCCGCTCGGCGGCCACGACCACGCCTTCATCGACGCCCGACCCACGCCGCACGGGATCCTCATGTATTCGCGGGCGGTGCGTTGCTGGGAGTCGCCCGTCAAGTGTGACGCCTCGGCGGCGTACCGCAAGGAGTGCGAGGCCCGGCCCGACTGGCGGGTCGCAGACTGGCAGTTGACCCCGGAGGACTGTAGCCACTGCCTGTACTACCAGCGTGCCCAACTCTGGGGCCATCTCATCTACCAGGACGAGTTCACGCGGAACTATCCCGGGACGGCCAGTCGGTGCGGGGTGGACGGCGGACTGAACAAGTTGACACCTTTTCAGGTGCGCCAACTCCTGATTGAGGCTGGCTTCCGTGTTGCGATCTGGGTACTGGATGCGGCCTTGAACGAACCGCCGGCCGCTCTGCTTGAGCGCTTCACCGCGACCGACCTGAAGGTGAGTAACATTCTGTTCGCCGTGGACCGCGCCAGGTAACCCACGCGAAAGAATCCCTGCAGCCCTTGCGCCGCGCGCGGCCCCCGACGGCCCGTGAACTGGAGTCGAGGAGGGGCTTCCACGCAGCGCGGTTGCGGCTTATCCTGGAGCCACCGGGGTGGGTCCGTGGCCGACACGACCCGGGCG
>DASPXY010000406.1:0-3245 GCA_035637055.1 Gemmataceae bacterium
CCTGTTCGCTCGCATGGCGATCCGCGGCCTGACGCCCGAGCAATTCTTCGACAGCATTGCCGAGGCGACCGAGTATCAGGATCCCTACGCCAATAATCCGCAGATGCAGGCGCAGCAGTTCAACAACGGCGGCCAGCTCTCGCCGCGCGCCACGTTCCTGCAGAAGTTCACCTCGCAGGACAAGCGCACCGAGACGCAAACGTCGATTCTGCAGGCGCTGTTCATGATGAACGGCAAGTTCCTGGCAGAGCGGACGAAGCTGGAGAACAACAAGTCGCTGGCCACCATCGCGACGGCGTCTCCCTTCACCGGGCGGCGCATCGAGACGATGTATGCGGTCGCGCTGTCCGGCCTGCCGCAGATCCCCGCCGTCGCCTGGATGGCGGACCAGGGCTTCCTGGCGCAGCGGCGCATCGAAACCCTGTATCTGCTGGTGCTGTCGCGGCCGCCGCGGCCCGAGGAGATGGCGAGTCGGGTGCGCTACATCGACGAGACGGCGCAACGTGTTCGCAACCTGGACGCGAGCGGGGCAAGGGGCGAGAGAGTTGAGGCGGCGCGCCGCCAGGCCCTGAGCGATGTCTACTGGGCACTGCTTAACAGCGGCGAGTTCATGCTCAACCATTGAGCCGCGCCGCTGCGCGAGTGGCTCGTGGTTGGTGGATATTGAAGAGAGGAAGAAGAGTTCAAGCCCACGGGCTGCGGCCCGTGGGCTTCTTCTTTAGCCACTCGCCACCCGTGCATTGACACCCGCTGTGCCGGGATTAGACTGACATGAGATCAGGACTCGCGACCAACTTTCCGCCTCGGTGCAGCTCACGGTGCGACGATGCCGGCCAACGGCGACGAGAACACAGAACTGCAAGCGGACGCCGGTGCCGTGCCTCAGCCGCCGAGCACCCAGGGGCCCGCACTGCCCGCGGACCAGGCCGACTCCAATCCGAAGCCCGCGCCGGCCGATGACACGACGATTCTCCAGCCCCCGGCCGACCCGAAGCCGCCCCCAACCAAGCCCCCGGGCGAGAAGACCGAAATCGCTCCCACTGGCCCGAAAACACTTCCGCCGCTGACTGAGGAACGCACCGAGGACCAGAACGCGCCCGCGCGCGCAGGGCAGTCCGCGCCGGGCGAGCGGCGCGTGCCTGGCTATCGGATGCTCCAGACCCTCGGCAGCGGCACCTACGGCGAGGTATGGCTGGCCGAGGAGGAACGCACCGGCATTCGCGTCGCGATCAAGTTCCTCGCCCACGGTACCGGCCTGGAGTGGCAGCTCATCCAGGCCGAGGTCAAGCAGCTCGCCCTGCTCCACGCCGACCCCGGCATCGTCCAGCTCCTCGACGTCGAACTGGAGGCGAATCCCCCCTACTACGTCATGGCCTACGCCGAGCACGGCTCGCTGGCCCGGCGTCTGGAGAAAGGGCCGCTGCCCCTGGCCGAAGCGCTGGAGATCTTTCGTCAGCTTGCCGAGGCGCTGGCGTACGTCCACGCCAAGGGCGTACGTCACTGCGACCTGAAGCCCGGCAACATCCTGCTCAACGCGCGCAATCGGATCCTGATCGCCGACTTCGGCCAGGCGCACCTCAGCAGCGAGGCGACGCCGGCGCTGGGCACCTTCTTCTACATGGCGCCCGAGCAGGCCGCGCTGGGCCGTCAAATCCCCGACACGCGCTGGGACGTCTACGGTCTGGGCGCCATCTTCTACGCCATGCTCACCGGCCATCCGCCGCGCGAGGACGCCGCCGCCCGCGCTCAACTCGCCGCGACTCCGGACCTTGAGCAGCGCCTGGCCTGTTATCGCAACTGGGTGGAGAAGGCCCCGCGCGCCGACAAGCACCGCCGTGCCCCGGGCATCGATCGGCGCCTCATCGAGATTATTGATCGCTGTCTGGAGATCGATCCCAACCGCCGCCTGCACGACGCCGGCGCAGTCCTGGCGGCGCTGGCGCGGCGTGAGCGGCAGCGGCGGCAGCGGCCGCTGCTGGTCCTCGGCTTCACGGCTCAGGTGTTGCTGTTCGTGGTTCTGGGCGGAGTCGCTACATGGGCCGCCGATCGGGGTCTCCGCAAGTCCGAGGGTGTACTTGTCCGGCAGATGCTCGAAAGCGATCGAGTCACGGCGGCCCTGGTGGCGAGCGGTCTGGAGCAGGAACTGCTGACACGCAAGCGCGTGCTGGAGCGGTTCGCCGCTCGGGTGGACCTGCGCGCCGCCACCGCCGCCGACAAACGCGACGAACTCCAGCGCCTGATCCGCGAGTTCAACGACATCCACGCCCAGGGAGTGTTGAGCTGGGTCATCGCGGATAAAGACGGGATGCTACTCGCCGTTGCCTTGAACATCAAGCCAGGGCGCGGTGCCAAGCTCGATGGCTCGTTCGCCTGGCGTGACTGGTTCAACGGCAAGGGCGATCAGGTGGACTCGGTCGGCAAGTCCTTCCCACCCATCGAGCGGACCCACTTTTCGCAGCCATTCTGGAGCCGCGCCGACGAACGCCGCGACGCCGAGATGGTGATCGGTCTGTCCACGCCGATCTTCGCCCCGGTCGAGCCAGTGATGGGGGCGACGCTCGTGGGACTACAGGCCGCGCCCTTGGGAGAGGGATCCTGGCTGGCGGCGAGTGCCTTGTGCCCGAGCGGAGCGGAGAAGGTCATTGGCGTGCTGTGTACGCCGGTGTCGTTGCGCGAGATTCACAGCTGGCTGGACAAGGTCAAGATCCGGAATGGCTTCGCCGTACTGATCGACAGCCGCGGCCACTGTCTGCGTCACAACGAGACCAAGCGCATCACGCCGCCGGCCGGACAGAACCCGCCGAAATGGTCGTCAGAGACCTTCGAGGCAGCGCTGCGTGAGGAGGGGAGTCACCCCTATCATCTCGACCCGATCGACCCGGACCCGGAACGCCTCTACCTGGCGAGCTACGCCCCATTGAAGCAAGTGGGTTGGGCTGCCCTGGTGCAGCATGAACGCTCGGCGGCCTTGAAGCCGATTGACGATCTGAAAACGCAACTATTGTACCTGGGAGTCGCGCTCGTCGTGGGAGTGCCGCTGCTGGTGTCCGGCCTGTGGGCGCTGCTCATCTGGGCGCTACGGCGGAAGGACAAGCTGGCCCAGAACTGACGAGGATAGAGGATAGAGGATAGAGGATCGAGGATCGAGGATCGAATGGGTGATTCGCTTCGATCCTCGATCCTCCATCCTCTATCCTCCATCCTCGATGCTCACTCTCCTCGCTCAATCAGATGGATGTCGCTGG
>DASPXY010000407.1:0-7138 GCA_035637055.1 Gemmataceae bacterium
TGGCGGGTGGCGGGGGTGCGACGGACAGTTACCGACTTCATTCGGTTTCCGGACCGAAGTGGTCGCCTTCCTTGATCGGATGGCCGCGGAGGAATTCGGCGGCGGCCATCCGGTTCTTGCCGGCTGGCTGCAACTCAAGGACTTCGAGTTGGCTGTCCCGCCCAGCATACACAAAGAGCCTGGAGGGTGCTGTCGGAACCACATGCAAGGTACCGGGGGGCTGTTCCTCAACCCCCATTGCCGATCCGAGAAAGGTGGCCCGGCCTGGAACCGCCCGCTGAATGAGCACCCGAACCGGCTTCTGACCGCTGCGGTGAAGGAACGTGTACGCGGTCGGCCACGGCTGCATCGCCCGTATCTGAGCGCACACTTCGGTGTGGTATCTGGTCCAGTCGATCAGCCCATCTTCTTTCTTGAGCTTCGGCGCTTTCGTCGCCTGCGTCTTGTCCTGCTTGACGCCCTTCGCGGTGCCGGCGGCGATTTGCTCAATGACCTCGACCGCGAGTTTTGCCCCCAGGGGAGCCAGGCGCGCCTCCAGCTCACCCGCTGTCTCTTCTGGGCCGATATCCACGGCCTCCTGTGCCAGCATGTCGCCCGCATCGAGCGAAACCGACATCTTGATGATCGTCACCCCGGTCTGCTTCTCGCCGTGGTAGATGGCCCAGGCGATGGGGGCGGCGCCGCGGTACTTTGGCAGCAGTGAGGCGTGGACGTTGATGCCTCCGTGCGGCGTCGTGGAAAGGACGTCGTTGCTGAGAATCTGCCCGTACGCCGCCACCACCAGCAGATCGGGAGCCCATTCGCGGAGTTTAGCGATCCCTTCAGGCGTATTAATGCTCTCGGGTTGGTAGACGGGGATGTTGTGTTGCTCGGCGAGGGGTTTCATGCCGGCGCCGGTCTGGCGCGTCGAGCCGCGCGCCTCGCCGACGGGTCGGTCCGGCTGAGTTACCAGGCCGACGACCGTGTGCCGCGACTGCAGCAGAGCCAGGAACGCCGGCTCGGCAAAGGTGCCGGTGCCCATCATGACGAGCTTCATGTCACGTCTGCCCTTCCAGCGTCGCCAGCAATTTCTCGATCTCCGCGTTCGGCGGAATCTCGCCGCGCTCCTGCGCCCGCCGGAACAGCGACTCGAAATTTTTCACCGACCCGCGCGCCGACAGCCGCGCGATCAGGCCCATCTTGTCGATGAACAGCACGCCGTTGAGATGGTCGATCTCGTGCTGCCACGCCCGCGCTTCCAGGTCGCTGGCGACCTTCTCGACCAGCTCGCCCTTGAGGTTGTACGCCTGGATCTTGATCGTCTTGGCGCGGCGGATCTTCTGGTACAGACCGGGGAAACTGAGACAGCCTTCCTCGTCGTCAATCGACCCCTTGCGCTCGACGATGACCGGGTTGATGAAGGTCTCCTCGCGGTCGCGCTGGTTGGGGTCGCCGGTGACGTTCATCACCAGCAGTTGGTAGGGCAACGCCACCTGCGGCGCCGCCAGGCCCAGGCCGTGGGCGTCGTACATGAGGTCCATCATCTCGCCGATGTGCAGACGGAGCTGCTTATCGACGCTGGTAATCAGCCGGCCAGGGTGCCGCAAAGCCGGGTGAGGGTAATGGACTATCTTCATGCGCAAGTCCGTCGCTTGGTCAGAAAAACGTCTCTCAACGTATTATAACGCAGACAAGCCCACGGGTAGCCGCCCGTGGGCTTGCCGATTCGGGTCTTCTCTCCTCGCCCCCGTTGGGCAGCGGGGAGAAAGCGGGCGTCCTCACTTCTTGCTGAAGAACGCGACACTCTGGTTGATGATCTCCTGGAACGGCTGCGCCGTCACCACGAACACGACATCGGGCAGCGAACTCGCCTGCGCGAAGAAACCGGGCACCTCGGCGGCGCCGATGGTCAGCGTGTGCCTCGTCTTGTCGTCGTCCATCAACACCTCGATCTTCAACTTCGCCTTGTCGTCGCTCAGCTCCTGGTTCTTCTCGGCGGCTCCCGTGAAGCTGACGAACCGGGATGCCTGGAGATGGCTCAGTACACCTACCAGTTCGTCCACGCGGTTCTCATCCAGGCTGAACTCCTTGTCCAGGCCCGACGTGAAGATCCACTTCCTGTCCTTGGCGCTGCGCTCGAACACGGGCCGCCGCTTCTCGGCGCCGGCGATGACCAACTTGACTTCCTTGACCTTCTCCGGGTCAAACTTGAAGACCGTCCGGTCGCGGAACTCGGCCTCCTTCAGGGTGTTGACGACTGCGGCATCGGAGACAAAGACGATGTCCTTCAGTCGCGGGCCGCCGGCGACGACCCCGTAAACGCCCGGCGGGCCCTTGTCTTTCTTCGTTTCGATACCGAACTGATAGACATAGGTGGTCGGCTCGCCCTTGTCGCCCTCTGGCTGCTTGAGGGTCACGGTAGCCGTCACCGTCGGCGCCTTCAGGCCGAACTCGCTCAGATCGTCCTTTTTCCGATCGACGCGCTTGACCCACTCGCGCACCTCCAGTCGGCGGGCCAGGAAGCCCAGCACGGACTCGACCGCCCGCCGGTCCGCCTCGGGCCGGCCCTTGAACTCCGGCTTCACGAGCCGCCACTTCGACGGCTCCGGCGGCTGGAACTTGTCTTTCTCCTCTTTCTTTTTCTCCTTTTCCTTCTCCCGCTCGACGAGGAACTGGCGGCCGCCAGGCAGTGTCAGTTCGAGTTTGGCGACCTCGGTCTCGGCGAAAGGTGAGATGTTCGTATCGAGGTAGGCCAGTTCACCCCGCGGCGGCGTCACCTTCTCCAGGACCGACTTCGGCACCGAGACGCGGCTGACGCCCTCCGCCGTTTGACGCTTGACGTAGACGTTCTCGCCGACGATCTTGCCGAAGGTCAGCGTCACCACCGGCGTCACCTTCGGGTTGATCGGGGACTCGTCCTTTTTCTCGTCTTTCTTTTCATCCTTTTTAGAATCTTTTTTCTCGTCTTTCTTCTCGTCCTTTTTCGCGGCTTTCGGCTCTTTTTTGAGGCCATCGACCCAGACTTCGACCTTCGCGCTGGGCGTGTCCAGGCCCAACTCCTTGTCCTTGGCGGCGCCTTGCTTGGCCTCGTCCTCCACATCGAAGAAGTCCTTGACCTGACCCTTACCCTCAATGACGTTCAGCAGGCCCTCCTTCGTCTCGACCTTCTTGTCCTCGAACTTCTTTGGTTCCTGGCCGAGCACCGTGGCGCCGTTCGCGTTGCCGCGGAAGTCGCCGGAGGCAACCTCCCACTGGCCCGCAATCTTGTACAGGCTCACCACGCGCGCCAGACCTTTTCCCATGCTCACCTGGATCGCGTCCACGGCCCCCGTGTCGATCTGCGCCAGTTCATGGCTGCGCAGGCTGGTCGGATTGCTGAGGAGCTTCAGCAGGTTGTCAACCAGCTTCGCGGAGACGCGCACTGCCGCTCCCTTGTCGATGTCCAGGCGCGCGTAATACTGCTCCTTGCCCTCGACCTTGCTGCCGATCAGCAAGACCTGCCTGGTGGGAACGCCCTTCTTGACACTGCCCTCGGTGTGCTCGACCTCGACGCGCAGGAGTTCCTTGCCCTCCTCGACGACGTTCCTGCCGAGCGGCTCGAAGTCTTTCTCCGACTCGACGCGGATCAGACTGATCGTCTGCAGCAGGCCGAGCACGCCGGTCGGTTCCTTGGATTCCTTGGCGCCCTCGAGTTCCGCGCTGCCGTAGGTGGGTGGGGTCTTGAAGCGCCAGGCATTGCCCTTGCCTTTCTCCAGGGCGATGACCGCCTTGGGGTCGCCGGGCTTCTTCAACTCGACGAACTTGGTATCGCTGTCGCTGGCCTCCAGCAAGCGCTGCGAGCGGTAGGCGGTAATGTTGTTGCTGTCGATGAGCAGGCTGCTAAGCTGGTTCCGCCGCACCGCGAGCACGTCGCGCGGCCGATCGGAGGAGTTCACGTAGAGGTACAGAGGCGGCTTCTCGGGGCTTTCGTGGCCGATGTTGACGGTCCATTCCTGCGTGCCCTGCTTGAGCGTCACCTTGGCGCTCGGCTTGTCGAGGCCCCACTGGGACAGGCTGCGCGTGAGGTCGGCCGCGTCGGTCTTGCGCGCCTTGCTGACCTGATCGATGATCTCGGTGACCTTCGTGTCCTCGGCCCGCACCTCCTCGCGCGCGCCCGGCAGGCGGAGTTTCCAGCCATCCTTGCCCTTGAGGAAGACGTACGTCTTGCCGTCGCGCTCGACCGCAACGGTGTCGATGGCGAGGGTTTTTTCCTTGGCGAGCGTCGGCACCAGAAAGCCGGGATCGAGCTTCCGTTTCTGCAGGGTCAGCATCAGGCCGAAGGCCCACAACACGCCCATCAGGATGCCGAACAGCAGCGCGGTCGTTCTGAAACTCATGTGCGAACCCTTGCGGGGAAATCCGAAACTCGAAATCCGAAATCCGAAACAAACTCGAAATCCGAACCAGAAAACCCGAAACCCGTCCTCTTTGTTTTCTTGTTTTCGGATTTCGGATTTTTTCGGATTTCGGATTTCGAGTTTTCGGATTTCTGCGTCAGCGGCGCCGGACTATCCAGATGCCTGCGCCCAGGCCGACCAGCGCCATCAGGACCAACGCCAGCGGCAGCCAGATAAGCCGGTCCTTGTTGACCTTCTCCGGCTGCAGAACGAAGAAATTGCTCTCCCTGGGCTTGATGCCGATATTGCCCGGCCGTTCGGCCAGCCACTCGATCGAACTCGTCAAGAAGTCGTAATAGGGTATCGGCGTGTGAACGAACCGATTGGAGGCGAAGCGCGCGTCGCCGAAGATGACGAGGCGCGGCTTCCTGTCACGATCCGTGACCGCCACCGCCACCGACACGGGCTTCCGACTTTTCTTGGCATCGAGCAGGCCCTTGTCTTCGAGCCGCTGCAGATAACGGAATGGCTCCCGCAAAACCTCAAGATCCGTCTCCGCCCAGACTGGCCCGTTGCGCCGATCTTCCGCCACTTCCATCAAGGGGACAGCCTCGAAGCCTCCGGGTGAGGGGATCGGCTCTACCGAACGCACCAGACCGATGCCGTCCCGCGGGTTCGGCCCCAGATAGCCGCCCAGGATGAAGGGGGTATTCCGGAAACTGGCGGCCACCTTGTTGCGGGTTTCCGTCGGCGGTTGAGCCACCACCATGAGGGGATCCTGCCGCAGCAGGTCCGGCGGGTGCCGCAGGACGAAATCCATGCCGAGTTGGACGTTGAACTTCTTCAGAAAGCCTTCCAGGCCGGTCTCCATCGGCGGCAGCTGGCGGTGCAGGACGTAGTTGGACAGGATGATCAGTTTGCTGTCCTTGCGATTCATGTAGCGCTCCAAGGCCGCCACCACTTCCGGGCGAAGTTCGATGGGCGCGGCCATAATCACAATCCGGGCGTCCTCGGGCACCTCAAGCGGATCCTTCGCCGTCTTCTGGGCGAACGCCATGATGTCCAGCCCTGGACTTTTCTCTTCGGGCGGCGGTCGCCACCGCAGCCCGCGGACATCGTAATTGTCCTTCTTGAGCCGCTCGCGCACCTCCCCCGCGCCTTCGCGAAGCCCCAGAGCGTCGCGTTCCCTGAATTCGGGCATGAGCAAGATATTCAACTCGCCGTTGCCCTGCGTGAAGTAAATCTTCGGCTTGATTTCCCGGTCGTTCAGGATGCGCAGCTGCGTCATCAGGATGTCTTCACCCTTGAAGAGGGACCGCGGCTTGTGCGATTCCAAGTCTCTCCCTCCTAGCTCGCCCTGACCGATGAACGCATGCGGCCGCGCGGTCGCGCCGACGTCGGGACCATACACGAGCAGAATGCCTCGGCCCACGTCCTCCTGGTCCTGGCTGACGACGCGCAAGTCGCGCATCACCGCAGGGTACTTGTCTACCAGCCGCTTGTAGCGCGTGCCCTCCTTGTCCGGCGAGACGTAATCCACCTGGACCTTGGGCGCGTAGCCCTGAATGTTTTCGAGCAGGCTCCGGACTTCGGGGTAGAACTCGGCGCCCGGCGACATCAGGACGTAGATCTCGACCTGATCCTTGAGGCTGTTGAGCAGATTCTTGGAGCTGTCCGCCAGCGAGTGCAAGCCCTGCGTCCGGGACCAGGAGAAGTTGATGGGATAGGCGACCGCCACGACCACGTTGGCGACGAACAGGATGACCAGGACCAGGAAACTCGACAGGACAGCGTTGTAGCCGTAGAGCAGCCGCCGCATCATGATGTTCTGGCGAATGTCGGCCCGCGCCAGCAGCAGGCTGCCGAACAGCAAGCCCAGCCCGAGCAGCTCGACGTAGAAGCACAACCACAGCCGCCAGAGGCCCGGCGATTGCGCCAGCGCTTCGGTAGCCGGAAAGATGTCGCCCCACCACAGCCAGATACGCCAGAGCATCACGAGCGCGATAAGCAAACCGAGACTGCCGCCGACCACCAACACCTGCAAGCGCAAGTCCTGGTCGCGGGTCCGGCCGCTGGCCCCGGGTTTCAGAAACAAGAAGGCGGCCTCGCACACGACGCCAAAGACCAGCAGGCCGACCATCTCAGGCGAGACCTCCACGCCGCCGCGTCGCAGGCTCCTCCAGGCAAACAGGCCGAGGGCGATGCCGATCGGGACCAGGCCCGTCAAGAACGTCGAGAGCACCTTGCCAAGCCCCTCCAGCAACCGTTCGCGGCTGGACGCGCCGGCCTGGGACACGAGTTGGCCGGCGGCGGTGCCCGCGCTGATAGCCGCCAGGAACACAAGACCGCAGACCTCCGCGAAGCCGCCGAGGCCCTCCTGCGCGATCAACAGCAGCGCCAGCAACAACAGCAGGCCCGCCGCGACGAGCAGACCGCGACCGGTCAACCGTTGCTGGTTGAGGATGGCAGCGTGAAACTGGGCGGCCGTGGTGTCGGCAGGCGCCGGCTGCCTCAGCAGGCGGAGAGACCCGACCAGGCCCGCCACCGCCAGCAGCAACAGCGGGGCCAGCGTCAGGACAGGTAGGTCCAGATCCTTGTTCGACAGCCAGATGAGCATCAGGCCCATCATCAGGCTGCCCCAGAGCAAGCCCCAGGCGATCAGCCGGCGCGTGGCGAGCAATGTATCGTCGGATGGGTGAGTGGTATCTTCTTGCGTAGCCATCACGTTGTTCTCTCAACAAGCAATGCGCAGCGGGTGTCTTTCTCCCCTCTCCCGCAAGGGG
>DASPXY010000408.1:0-5831 GCA_035637055.1 Gemmataceae bacterium
TATCGCTCTGGAAGGTGGCCGCGACGAACACGCTGGATCGCTGGCCGCTCTGGACGTGGTCGAACGACAACCGGCCCGTGCTCTCGCTGGCGCTCAGCCCCGACGGCCGGACGGTAGCCTGCGTCGTCGGCCGACAGGAGATTACGGAGGGCAAAAAGGGCCAGATGATCCAGCAAGCGGGTGGGCGACCGCAGGACGTCGGCGAGGTGATCCTGCTGGACGCAGCCACCGGCAAGGAAAAGGGTCGCCTCGTCGGACACACTGCCGAGGTGTACAGCGTCGCCTTCAGCCCGGACGGTCGCCGCCTGGCGACGGCGGGCGCCGCCTGGGAGGACGCCAGCCAGCGCCGCCACGGCGAGATCAAGTTGTGGCACGCGAAGACCTACAAGGAAGAGGCAAGCCTGCGCGGGCACGGCGCTCCGGTGCTGAGCATCGCCTTCAGCCCCGACGGCGCCCTGCTCGCCTCCGGCGGCTTCGACTACACCGTCAAGCTGTGGTCGCTCGCGGACGGCAAGGAGATTCACACGCTGCCGGGCCACGTGTGTCTCGTTCACAGCGTCGCGTTCAGCCCGGACGGCAAACGACTGGCGTCGGGGAGCGAAGACTGGACGGTAAAGGTCTGGGATGTCCAGTTAGGAGCGGAGACGCTCGACCTGCGCGGCCATTGGGATCGGGTGCAGGCGGTGGCGTTCAGCCCGGAGGGCGACCGATTGTTCTCGGGGAGCGAGGACGGGTCGCTGCGCGTGTGGGAGGCACCGCGCCAGCGCTGAGCCGGCAGAAAGGTGGATTGCCATGCCATTACTCGATCATTTTCACAGCCCTTTGCGGGAGAGGCGGCACTGGGAAGGATTCCTCTCCATGTGGGTGAACACCCTCGTCGATGAATTGAACGAGACTTTGCTGCCCCTCAACTATTTCGCCGAGCCGCACGTTCACATGGGGCCGCGCGCGGAGGTTGACGTCTCCACCTTTCCCGATGTCGTGTCTGGACCGGTTCGCGACGGAGCGACGGCCACGCTGCCCGCACAGGTCTGGGCACCGCCCGCACCTGCCTTCGCCATGCCGATTGCGTTTCCCGACACCTTCGAGGTGCAGGTGATCAACGACGAGGCTGGCCCTACCCTGGTCGCAGCCATCGAACTCGTCAGCCCGGCGAACAAGGACCGCCCAGAACACCGTCGGGCCTTCACCGTCAAGTGCGCCAATTACCTGTGTCAGGGGGTCGGTCTTATCATCGTGGACATTGTGACCGACCGCCATGCCAATCTGCATGACGAGATGGTCGGCCTGCTGCCGGACGGCAACGCCTTCGAGTTCCCCGAGGCCCCTTTCCTTTACGCCACTGCGTATCGTCCGCTCCGGCGCGATGAGAAGGATCAGGCCGAGGTGTGGCTGTCGTCCCTTGCGGTGGGGCAGTCGCTGCCAACACTCCCCCTGGCCCTGACCGCTGAGTTGTCCTTGCCGATCAACCTGGAGGCCACCTACCTCACCGCCTGTCGCAAGCTCCGCCTGGCCTGAACCGGAGGGGAGATCGGCTCCGCGATGGGCGTTGAGCGCTTGCACCAGACCTGGGAGGAATTCCCCCATGTTGCTGATGCTGGAAGACAACGCCGAGCGTGTGCAGCGCTTCAGGGCGGCGCTCCAGCGAATCGATGCCGCCATGCCGCTCCGCATTTGGCGCAATGCCTGGACGATGATCCGCGAAATCGAAGCCTATCTCCCAGCCGCCCGGCTCATTTCCCTGGACCACGACCTCGACCCGCAAGAGGGAGATCCCGAGGATCCCGGCACGGGCTGGGAACTGACGAAAGTCCTGGCGACCCTGGCGCCGGTGTGTCCCGTCATCATCCACACGAGCAACGGCGAGCGGGCGACCTGGATGTGCGGCGAGTTCGAGTTGGGTGGTTGGGAGTATCACCGCGTCGCGCCTCTCGGCGACGATTGGATCGAGCAATCCTGGCGGCGCGTGGTCCGTCGCCTGCTCAAATGGCGTCGGTGAAATCGCCGCTGCTCCGGCCACAGGCAAGGATGAGCCGAAAAAGCGGCCAAGCCGTTGCGGCGGGCACAGCGGGGCGGTAGACTCTGCCTGCAAGGACAAACCGCTTGCAGGCCAGGTGCCGGCAGCGTCGCTCCGCACCCCGCACTCAGCGCAACCAGGAACCATGTCCACTTCATCCGTCCACCCCCTCACCGCCGCCGAGATCGACCTGACGCTCGATCCCGCCCATTTCCCCTTCGCGACGACCGCCGACGTGCCGCCCCTCGAAGGCATCGTCGGGCAGCCGCGCGCCGTCCGCGCCCTCGAACTCGGACTCGGCATCCGCGGCGGCGGCTATAACATTTTCGCCGTCGGCCTGTCCGGTATCGACCTGCCACGCATCCTGCAGAAGTTCGTTGCCGAAAAGGTGGCCGGCCGTCCCACGCCCCCGGACTGGGTCTACGTCCACAACTTCGACGAGCCCGATCGGCCTCTCGCCCTGTCGCTGCCGCCCGGTGAGGCGGTCCGCCTCCGTCGCGACCTGCGGCAACTGCCCGACCGCCTCGCCCAGATCCTGCCGCGGGCCCTGCACTATCACGGCATCAACCAGGAACGCGACCGCCTCGAGCGTGCCCACGAGCAGAGCAGTGAAGACCTGTTCCAGCAACTGGAAGCACTCGCCGCACAGCGCGGCCTCCACGTCGAGATGAGCCCGCAGGGGCAACTCAGGATTCTGCCGCTCCACGACGGCCAGCCCGTGCCTCACGATGCCGTCGGGCAACTCCCTCCGGAAGAGTTGACGCAATTCACCCAGGATCAACTCGAACTGTTGCGCGAGGCCCAACCGATCTTCGGCAAGCAGCAAACGCTCGACTTCGAGCTGCAGGACGCGATCCGGGGCATCGAGCGCACCCTGGCCGAGGCCATTCTCACCAAGCCGTTCGACGAATTGTGGAAGCTGTACCCGGAGCCGGCAGTGCGCAACTGGCTGGAGCGCGTCAAGGAGCACATGCTGGACCATCTCGCCCCCCGCTACGGCAGTGCCGCCCGCACCGCGCGCCCTCCCGAGAACGCCCCGAACGAAGCGCCCGAGCCGCCCGAGCAGGCCCCGGAGTACGAGGTCAACGTCGTCGTCGATAACAGCGCGCTCGCGGGGGCGCCGGTCCTCTTCGAGGACGTGCCGACCTACAAGAACCTGTTCGGCTTCATCGAGCGCACCATCGACGCGACGGGGCGCATCGTCAGCCACTTCTCGCAGATCAAGTCCGGCACCTTGCTGCGCGGCAACGGCGGCGTCGTCGTCCTCAGCCTCGAGGACGCCATCGACGAGCCGAACGTCTGGAAAGAGTTAAAACGCACTCTCAAAAATCGCCGTATTCACATCGAGGCCTATGAGCCGAATGTGCCGCTGGGGGCGTCGGGCCTCAAGCCGCACTCCATCCCGCTCGACGTCAAACTCGTCGTCACCGGCAGCCCCAACCTGTTCTATTTCCTCAGCGTCACCGATCCCGACTTCAACGATCTGTTCAAGGTCAAGGCCGAGTTCGTCGGCGACATGCCGCTCGACGCGGAGAGTTGCAGCTTCTACGCCCGGGTGGTGCGGCTGCTGAGCGAGCGCGAGGGCGTCGCGCCGTTCACGGCGGAGGGGGTGCGCGAACTGGTGCGCTACGGCGCTCGCCTGACGGCCGACCGACGCAAGTTGTCGGCGGACTTCAGCAAGGTGGCCAGCCTGGTACGCGAGGCCGGTTACTGGTGCCGCCACGCAGGGGCCGAGTACGTCAAGGCCGAGCACGTGCGGCAAGCGCTGGAGGAGCAGGTGTATCGCAGTAACTGGTTCGCGGTCGAAACGCTGCGCCTGATGGACGAGGGCACGCTGCTGATCGACGTCGCGGGCCACGGCGTGGGGCAAGTCAACGGCCTGACGGTGGTCTCGCTGGGCGACTGGGCCTTCGGCCAGCCGAGCCGCCTGACGGCGACGACCTGGGCGGGGCAGAGCGGCGTGATCAACATCGAGCGCGAGAGCCGGCTGAGCGGCAGGACCCACGACAAGGGCATGCTGATCATCGAAGGGTATCTGCGCAGCAAGTACGCACGGCATACGCCGATCGGCCTGGGGGCGAGCGTGGCCTTCGAGCAGTCCTATGGCGGCGTCGATGGCGACAGCGCGTCGGCGGCGGAACTCTTCTGCGTCGTCAGCGCCGTCACCGGCCTGCCGTTGCGGCAGGACGTCGGCGTGACCGGGTCGGTGAATCAGCACGGCCGCATCCAGCCGATCGGCGGCATCAACGAGAAGGTCGAGGGCTTTTTCGACGTGTGCCGCCTGCGCGGCTTGACCGGGGCTCAGGGTGTGTGCTTTCCGCGGGCCAACGTGCCGAACCTGGTGCTGCGGCCGGATGTGTGCGAGGCGATCCGGCAGGGTCAATTTCACCTGTGGCCGATCGAGACGCTCGACGAGGGACTGGAGTTGCTGACCGGCTTGCCGGCCGGAGACGTGGGGGACGCCGGGACTGTGCATGGGCGGGTGGCGGCGCGCTTCGAGGAAATCAACCGGGCGATGCGCGAAAGCCCGCCGGCGCCGCTGGAGCGTGCGGCGCCAGCGCCGCCCACGCCGGTTCCGGGTCCGCCGACGCCGCCGCCGCTGCCGCCGCACGGGTAGAGCGGTTTACGCTTCGGGAAGACGAGCGGCGGGGTTTATCCTCGCCGTCTGTATCCTGGGCTTGTGAACTTCTGTGCGCTGTGAGAGAATACCGAGAGGGGCAAAATGGGTTGCATTGCATTGCACGTTGACACCCCCTTCCTCCTCGACCACCGTTCGCGGTGCGCGCTCGCCGACACTGCAACAATCCCGTCGCTGCGGCTCTCCGGCAGGACTGTCGCCCCCAAGTGCCAACTCCCGCTTGCCTTGTGGCAAATCTCTGTGTGCCCTCCCTTCGCGGGAGACTTTCTCGGAAGATTTGGCGTTTTCCCAGGACAGAGGAGGCAACAGCGGCGCGCGGGAGGCCCGGCGCCCAGGCGGCTGGGACAGGAGATCGGTAGCCTTTCGCACCCGCTCCATCTGCTTGCCGCCCTGCCGTCGGGTGACGCTTGCCGTGGCAGAGGATGAAGCGGCGGACCCAGTCGGTGAAAGCCTTAGAGCTAGCGGACAAAACCTCGGGACGGCGCTGCGATACTAACCCGAAGCGTGAGCGAGGCTTGGACTTCCCTCGCTCACGCTTCGGGTTAGTGTGGGTTTTGTCCGCTAGCTCTTAACAGTTGGTTCGTCGTGCCCGCGGAGTCGGGCAGACTGCCGAAGTTGATCCAGCAAGGACGGCGGTGGAGCACCGGGGCCTTCCCCTTGAGCCGGCGGTGAAGGCGTGCCCGACAAATCCGCCGACAACGGGTCCGTGGAATCGGGACTCCTGGCGATGCCTCCTGCAGAGGGAATCGGAACAGATGTTCGGTTGTCTTTTGTTTGGTTGTTTTTTGTATGGTTGATGAGTGGACATGGACGGCGGACAACGTGTCAAGAAAAAAAAGAGAGAAAATCGGCAAGCCAACCTTGACGAGCAGGGGGGACAATGTTCAATGGGAGGGGAAAGCGGCGGGCGCCGAGATCTGCTGACCGGCGCAGTTGGGGGAGAAGACCCGTTGCGAGGATCTGCTGACCGGCGCCTTGCTAGGCTGACCGGCGCGGCGAGATCTGCTGACCGGCGCCCCAGGATCTGCTAACTGGCGTTTGAATAGGCTGACAGGCGCCTGTTAGCTGATTCAGTAGTTCGGGTGCGACACGAAGTCGTCGATGTTACTGTAATGCACTCTGCGGAGTGACATTACCTGCGATGCTGCTCGCAGTATCCTACCGAGACGTGCGTTA
>DASPXY010000409.1:0-2530 GCA_035637055.1 Gemmataceae bacterium
CCCGGCCGGAAGGGGTCAGCATCAAGTTGGAAGGCTTAACGTCGCGGTGGACCAGGCCTTGCTCGTGGAGGTGCTGCAGCCCCAGCGCCGCCTGCCGAATGACTTCGCAGGCTTCCGCCACCGGCAGTGGGCCGTACCGCCCGACGAACGCCTCGAGGTTGTCGCCCTCGACGAACTCCATGACGAGATACGGGCAGCCTGCGGCGTCTCCGGCCTGATAGACCGCGCTCAGGTTGGGGTGTCTGAGTCGGCCGCCCAGGACCTGCTCTTGCCGAAACCGTGCGACGACTTCCTCATAGCCTGCCAGGCGGGGATCGACCATCTTGACCGCCACGAGGCGCTTCGGGCAGCGTTGTCGCGCCTGGTAGACAGTGGCCATGCCGCCACGGCCGAGCACCCCGATGATCTTGTACCCTGGAAGGGCGGGCATGTCCTTCACCCGTGCTCGGGAGCGCGGGCGGTGGTGGCGGCGCACGGAGACGGTGGCCCACAGCGACGTCTGGCTGCATCGATCCTCGGCTGGCAGGAGGGTTGTCATGGCGGCCTCCCCAAGGTGAAAAGCTCTTTGAGTTCCCGTTTGACCTGCTGCCGGTCAGAGGAACAAGAGGGGAGATGGCAAACGGTGTGCCGGGGCGTGCGTCGGGCAACTCTGAAGAGGGATAACCGTTTCAGGGCATGAGGTTATGCTTGACATGAGTTCGTCACTTTGCCCAGCAGGCAGTGAGCTGCGCGGATGGAGAGGGTGGTAGATCCTTTTCCCCGAGCGCAGCAAACTGGTCACGGGATCAGGACCGGGTCATCGTCGATGAGCAACAGGTGGGCCATGAAGGGGCGATCAAACCTTGCGCCTGAAACTTCGGAACCTGGGAGTCTCCGTCACGCGCACCGTGTAGGACCGGCGAGCCGAGCCGGACCGGGGTCCAAAGCAACCGCAGGCCCCTCTGGCCCGCCGTGCCGCTCGGCTCGCGGCACCTACCTGAGACTCAGGCACGCCTCCTGCCCGGACCGCCGTGGCAGATCTTCCACCGGCCTGATAACTCAGCTACCACACCAACGGTCGTCCGGTTCTCCTCGGCAACTCCGGGAGTCCTTGCCGTTTTGTTCTCGTCCCCCGCGGCGGGTTCTTCAACACCTACCACAGGCCGGAATTTCCTTCGAGGCGGCCTTTCGGGTCTTCCCTGCCGGGGAAAGTTCCGCCATGCCCCTTTGGTACAGGGGTTGCTTTGTAGGGAATGCGTTCGGCATCGCAGCGCGGACCAGCTGTTGCCCACCCCGCACAGAAGCAATGCCGACCCTCTGGTTCTGAGTACGCACCCTTGAGCAGGAGTAGGTTCATGCCCGCTTCCAGGGAAATCTACGCGAAGGTGGCGACGGTGCTGGTCGAAGCACTGAACGTGGATGAAGACGAGATCACGCCGGCAGCGACCCTGCAGGGGGATCTGGGTGCCGAGTCGATTGACATGCTGGACATTGTGTTCCGTCTGGAGCGCGAGTTCGGCATCAAGATCCCACGCGGTGAGTTGTTCCCCGAGGCGGTCTTCCAGGGAGATCCCGAGTTCGTGCGCGAAGGCAAGGTGACCGACGCAGGCATGCGCGAGTTGCGTTCGCGCCTGCCGTTCGCGGACCTGGGTGCCTTCGATCAGGATCGACGGCTGAGCGCCGTCCCCGACCTGTTCACCGTCAATCTGCTGGCCCGGTACATCGCCTGGAAGCTCGGTCAGGGCGCCGGAGCGGGTCCGAACGGTATCGGCACGATTCCGGTCGCTCGGCATTCAGCACCCGTTCACCAGAAGTAGCCATCACGAAGGAGTCATCTATGCAATTGGGAATGATCGGGCTCGGCCGGATGGGCGCCAACATGGTGCGACGACTTCTCAGGGGGGGCCATAAGTGTGTGGTCTTCGACAGGTCGCCAAACGCGGTGAAGGAGTTGGGGGCGGAGAAAGCGACGGGGGCCGGGTCGCTCGCGGACCTCGTGAAGAAGTTGGAGAAACCGCGAGCCATCTGGCTGATGGTCCCGGCGGCAGCCGTGGACAGGACCATCGCCGACCTCTTGCCCCATCTCGAGGCAGGGGACGTCCTCATCGACGGAGGCAATTCCTACTACGTGGACGACATTCGGCGCGCCAGGGAACTTGCGCTAAAGCGGATCGACTACGTGGACGTGGGAACGAGCGGCGGTGTCTGGGGCCTCGAACGTGGTTACTGCATGATGATCGGCGGCCCGAACCAGGCGGTGCAGCGCCTCGATCCGCTCTTCAAGACGCTGGCGCCCGGCGTAGGCGACATCCCGCACACCCCAGGACGCCAGAAGATCGGCAGCACCGCGGAGGGGGGCTATCTGCACTGCGGCGCAAACGGCGCCGGCCACTTCGTCAAGATGGTGCATAACGGCATAGAATACGGCGTGATGGCTGCCTACGCCGAGGGGCTGGGTGTCCTGCGCGCGGCCAACATCGGCAAGAGCCAACACGAGATCGACGCCGAGACGACGCCCCTGCGCGACCCCGAGCACTACCAGTACGACCTC
>DASPXY010000410.1:0-4334 GCA_035637055.1 Gemmataceae bacterium
CCCTCGCGACGAACTCCGGTGACAGGGGTATGACACCGCCCTCACCCTGGATCAGTTCGAGGAACAGCGCCGCAGGCCGGTGCCGGGCGAATGCGTCACGCAGGGCCGCCGTATCGTTGGCCGGGACGCGCACCACCGGTAGGCCCGTCTCGAAGCCATCGCGGTAGGCGGGGTTGGCAGTGAGCTGCAGCGCTCCGAGCGTCTTGCCGTGAAAGGCCCCTTCGAGGGCGATGATCGGGCCGCGCCGCTCCAGCAGCACGTGCTTGAGCGCCGCCTCGACCGCCTCGGCGCCGCTGCTGGCGAACAGGACGTGATACTGACCGCGTCCCAATCGCGCGGCAAGTTCGCCGGTCAGCGGCTTGAGTGAACCCTGGACGTGGACCGGCCGGCTCGCGCTCAGATAGTCGATGGCGGCGCTCACGAGTTGCGGATGGTTGTGGCCGAACAGCAGCGTCCCGTACCCGCCGACCAGGTCGAGGATCGGGACGTCAGAGCCGCTCGGCCACAGGTGGCAACCTGACGCTTTCTCGAAAACGATGTCGAGGTGGAGCAGTTCCAGGAGTTGCGCTAGCTTCGGTCGAACCAGGGCGCCGTATGCTTCCGACCCATTCATGGCTGTGTTCTCCTTGTTGGCTGTGTGGAACCGAGGCTCGGCTCAGGAAAGTTGCGCAGCGAGGCGCTGCTGCGCCGCGGACGTCTCCTGCAGTTCGGAGGGCGGCGTTGCCGGGGCCACCGCCAGGGCCAGTGACTGGAACGCCTCCGACGCGAGGGTGCGGTGGACGGCGATACCGTTTGCCTGCAGCGTTTCGATTTGATGCTCCTCCAAGTTGTAGCTGTGCAGCGCTACCGGGCAGGTGACCGGCCCCGCGAGGAGGACGCCAAGGAGTTGCTCGCGCTCGGACGGCGGCCGACAATCCAGGTCGTACAGGACCGCGTCGAAGCGGCCGTCCGGCGGCTCGTCGCGCGGCCAGACAATCTCCAGAACCGCACCGCACGCCCCGGCCAGTTCCACGGCCAGGCGTTGGTTCACTTCGTCGATGGTCAGATAGCCGATCTTCATGAAAATTCTCCTTTTTGAGAGGCCTTTCGTGGTTATCCGCATGCAGAGGCCGCGGCGCAGGCACCGTCGAGCCTGTCCTTGCCTCGGGAAGGGTGCAGGGCTTTTCAAACCCCATGTTCAACCAGACGGGCGGTGCCTGGAAACTACCCGCGCGGCATGGAGGCTTTTCGGGCTATTCAAGGTCGCTGAAGCGACCCCAACCGTGGGATCAGGGGCAGGTACGAAGGATGGCAGGCCATCGGGAAGGGTTGTCGGGATGGAGGCGGGTTACGGTTCGGTCCCGGCGCCGCTCCGAAGCCGTGCGAGGCTTGAGGTGGGCAGACGGCATCGTCGGCGCAAGGAATCCGCCCTGCGAGTGGCAGGGCGGAATGGATTGTGACGGTAGTTCGCGGTGTCTGGGGGATCGTGCGGCGTGGGGAGGGTCGAGCGGGCCCGGCAGGGACCCGACCTCACAGACTGCACTGGGGCACGTCCTGGCGGCTACCAGTCCGATCCGGGGTTGTCGCCGCCCTTGGGTGTGCAGAGCGCCCACCAGGTGTCGGGGCTGATGGACGGGGCGAGAGAGCGAACGCCGCCGTCCGCCAGGCAGACCTGCATGCCCCCTGCGTGCGCGGTCGCGGCCCGGGTCGGGTCGCAGTCGCCGGGAGCGGGCTGGTACTGGAACCTGGACGGCGGGCCGATGCTGCTCTCGTTCCACGAGATGGCGAAGCCGGGGTGCAACGGCACCGCCAAAGGGCCTGTCTCCGAGTACGCCCAGCCGGTGCCGCCGTACGGGTAAGTGATATTGGTGCAGACCGCGTACTTTTCGGCAAAGAGGATGGTGTTCGAGGCTCCATCAGGAAAGGAATCCGGCTGCCGGGCTCGCCTTTCAAAGTGGATCAGCACGCCCTCGGGGGTCACGTGGCAGAATACCTGCACGTTGCCGGCGTAACTGGCACCTGCGAAGGCCCTGCCCAGGTTGTCTTTCACGGGCTGGCCCAGCGTAGGATCGGAGGGGCACGAAAAGACCGCAAGCGGTCGGGAATAAAGTTGCGGATCGTCCCAGCGATAGGAAAGCTGATACAAGTTCCCCAGCTCCAGATAGGGCAGCAAGTGGACGAAAGCGTTGCCGAACGGCTTGTTCGGCTGCTGCGGGTAATAGCCGATGCCAGGAGGGAAGCACTTGTACGTGTCGTGGTAGTTATGGCAGGCCAGGCCAATCTGCTTGAGGTTGTTCTGGCAGTCGCTACGATTGGCCCGCTCACGCATCATCTGAACCGCCGGCAGCAGAAGCCCCAGGAGGACCGCGAGAATGGCGATGACGATTATCAATTCAACGACCGTGAACCCACTTGCGGTTCTCGGATGGAACACCCTCATGGATCTATCCTGTTCTGCGAAGGGCGGTAAATGGATTCAAGAAGCGGGCTCGACTCACGACCACGGGCGGAGACGGCCGCAGCGATCACGGTTTCAACTCGATGTCATGGCTTCGCTTCCCTTCGACCACGTTATACGTCAGACCGGACTTGTCTGCCTTCTCGAACCGTTCCAGGCGCTTCAGGAGGCTCTGGTGCGCCTCGTCGAGGCGAGGAGGAGGCTCCCCGGGTGACGTCAGGCCTGATGGCACGCGCGGAGCCCCGATGACGGCAATCCTGACAGGACCGGCTGGCACGTTGTCCACGCTGTATTGTCCGCTCCGCCCCACCAAGCCTGTGCATTTCGTGCGATCTTCGGTGACGAAGACGACGGTCCAGGTCACCATATCGTCGGACTTCAGCAGCTCGTCCTTGTAGCGGACGGTTCCCGTAACCTGCCCCACACCGGGCGCAGAAGTGGTGCATCCCGCTGCGACCAGGAGAAGGAATAGCAGGATTACGCGGGAACACCGATTGTGCCACATGCTTTCCCTTGGACGGCTCATCGGAAACCTCCTCACCACAGTGTCGTTCAATTGATCTCAGCCTTCTGTCGGGGGCAACCGAGGTCCGGCTCAGACCGGAAAAACCCATGCAGGTTGTATGGCCTACCAGTCGTTGCCGGGGTTGTCGCCGCCGTTGGGTGTGCAGAGGGCCCACCAGGTGTCGGGGCTGATGGACGGGGCGAGCGAGCGCACGTTGCCGTCCGCCAGGCAGACCTGCATGCCCCCGGTGTGCGCGGTGGAGGCCCGGGTCGGGTCGCAGTCGCCGGGGTCGGGCTGGTACTGGAACTTGGACGGCGTGCCGATGCTGCCCTCGTTCCACGAGATGGCGAAGCCGGGGTGCAACGGCAGCGCCCATTTGCCGGTCTGCGAGTAAGCCCAGCCGGTGCCGCCATACGGGTAGGTGTCATTGGTGCAGCGCGCGTACTTTTCGGCGAAGAGGATCGTGTTCGAGGTGCCATCCGGGAAGGAATACGGCAGACGGGGCCTGCCCTCTACGTGAATCAGCACGCCGTACTCGTTCACGTGGCCGAACACTTGCACGTTGCCCGCGTAGCTGGCCCCTGCGAAGGCCCTGCCCTGGTTGTCTTTCACGGCCTCGCCCAGGGTAGGATCGGAGGGGCACGAAAAGATCTTAATCTCTTGGGAATACAGTTGCGGATCGTCCCAGCTATAGGAAAGCTGATACAGGTGTCCCAGCTCCAGGTAAGGCAGCAGGTGGACGAAAGCATTGCCGAACGGCTTGTTCGGCTGCGGCGGGTAGTAGCCGATCCCGGGCGGGAATTTCTTGTACGTGTCGTGGTAGTTATGGCAGGCTTGGCCGATCTGCTTGAGGTTGTTCTGGCACTGACTGCGTGCCGCCACCTCGCGGACCTGCTGCACGGCCGGAAGCAACAGGCCCACCAGTACACCAAGGATAGCAAGAACCACAAGGCTCTCGATCAGAGTGAAACCGCTTCTGCTTCCAGGACGGCACATCTTTGGGACTCCTTTTCGACAGCGGACAGCAGGAGAGTTCGCACCGTCCCCCGCGTAGCCGCCGGACAGACTCATGGACTGTTTCCCTGGTTTTTCCAACATCCCGCTGATACCTGCCTGTGCTCTGCTCGTTACGGATTACCCGCCGGCCTCTCTTCAGGGGCCCAGTCCCGGATCTCGATGTTCCCGTTCTCGAAGGCGGTGGCAACCTGCCGCCGGTTCGGGTTGAAGCCCACCTGTACGCCCGGCGACCGTGTGTTCGGCTGCGTTGGGGTGAGCGTGAGGAGTTCCTGACCGGTGTCCGTCTCCCAGAACCGCATACGCCCGTCCTGTCCCACAGACACCAGGCGGCGGCTGTCATGCGCGAATGCGACACTCACCCCAGCGGGGTTGCGG